>NZ_CAXBOV010000007.1:0-151356 GCF_963977355.1 uncultured Halopseudomonas sp.
CGAATCGCGAACCATCTGCCTCAAGAAGCTCAGCTCTCCAGTCACCCTCGCCGCCGGTGGTCTGCCGGGGCGTCCAGCACCCCATATCGACCACCCGCTGCAATGCAACGTCGCCATGCGGATGAACAATCAGGCCACTTGAGGGAATAGTCCGAACAAGATGGTGAAATTGCCGTTCTATTGCGGCCAGATCGGGGAAAATGTCTGCATGGTCATATTCGAGATTATTGAGAATCGCTGTGCGAGGCCGGTAGTGCACGAACTTGGAACGCTTATCGAAGAAAGCGCTGTCGTACTCGTCTGCCTCAACCACGAAGAAGGGCGTATCCCCCAAACGCGCCGAGATACCAAAATTCTGTGGCACACCACCGATCAAAAAACCCGGCGCCATCCCGGCGTGCTCCAGAATCCAGGCCAGGAGACTGGAGGTCGTGGTCTTGCCGTGGGTACCAGCCACCGCCAGTACCCAGCGACCCTGAAGAACATGCTGGGCTAGCCATTCGGGGCCCGATACATAAGGCAGCCCCTGGTCCAGTACATATTCCACCGCGGGATTACCACGCGACATCGCGTTACCGACAATAACCAGATCCGGCGCCGGCTGAAGGTGCTCTGGAGAATACCCCTCAAGCAATGCAATTCCCTGTGATTGCAACTGGGTGCTCATCGGCGGGTAGACATTGGCGTCACTGCCGCTGACCTCATGGCCAAGCTCGCGGGCCAGTAACGCCAATGACCCCATGAACGTACCGCAAATACCCAGAATATGCAGATGCATTGTCGCGCTCAGACCCCATGGCAGAAATATTTGCAAAGATGGTATCACGCGCTATGCAACAGCGCTGCCATACGCCTGCCAGCGATGCAAACAGACATACTTTCGGCTATCATTGGTCGCCAAACACATTCGCCGTTTTTGTTCGCAGCTCTGTTTCGCCACGCATTTAAGCGATCAGGTAGCGCGTTCCCACCCCGGCCATTGCCTTACACATGGAGTCCGCATGACCGTCAAGAATGCCTTTTACGCCCAGTCCGGTGGTGTTACCGCCGTCATCAACGCCTCTGCTGCAGGCGTTATCGAAACGGCCCGCCAACATCCCGATCGGATAGGCAAGGTATTCGCCGGCCACAACGGCATCATCGGGGCTCTGACCGAGAATCTGATCGATACCAGTCTGGAACCGGCAGAAAATATCGCCGCTCTGCGCCATACCCCATCAGGTGCTTTTGGCTCGTGTCGTTACAAGCTCAAGAGCCTCGAGGCTAACCGCGCCGAATATGAACGTCTTATTGAAGTCTTCCGCGCCCACGATATCGGTTACTTTTTCTACAACGGCGGTGGCGACTCGGCCGATACATGCCTCAAGGTTTCCCAGCTGGCCGAAACCATGGGCTATCCGATCCAGGCCATTCATGTGCCGAAAACGGTCGATAATGACCTGCCCATAACCGATTGCTGCCCCGGCTTTGGTTCCGTTGCCAAATACGTAGCTACCTCTATTCGCGAAGCCGGTTTCGATGTCGCATCAATGGCGGCCACCTCGACCAAGGTATTCATTCTCGAGGTCATGGGACGCCATGCAGGCTGGATTACTGCTGCCTGCGGCTTGGCCAGCGAAGGCGAAGGCCAGCCCCCGCACATTCTTCTGTTCCCCGAGGTTCTCTTTGATCAGGAGGCTTTCCTTGCCAGGGTGAAGCAGTGCGTCGAAACCTACGGTTATTGCGTTATAGGCGTGTCCGAAGGCATAAAGAACAGTGATGGCAAGTTCCTGTCCGAGACCGGGCTCACTGACGCATTCGGTCACGCGCAACTTGGCGGCGTAGCACCTACCGTTGCCAATCTGGTTAAGGATCAACTGGGATACAAATACCACTGGGCGGTTGCCGATTACCTGCAGCGCTCTGCACGTCACCTGGCATCGGCAGTCGACGTAGAGCAGGCATATGCTCTTGGTCAGGCTGCTGTTCGCATTGCGCTCGAAGGCAGAAATGCGATCATGCCGGCTATTCGCCGCTTGCAGGACAACCCCTACCAGTGGGACATCATTGAAGCGCCGCTGAAGGATGTGGCCAACGTCGAGAAATTCATGCCGCGCGAGTTTATCACCGCAGATGGATTTCACATCACCGACGAATGCCGCCGCTACCTGTCGCCTCTTATCCAGGGCGAGGATTACCCACCCTTCGTCAACGGCATGCCGGCTTACGTGCAACTGCAAAACCGGAAGGTTGATCGCAAGCTGCCAGAATTCAATATCTGACCCCAGCTTGTAGCGCGCAGGTTGTTGGTGCCTTCGGGCTGCAATGACAGCACCTCTCAGACACCCCGCCCGGACCTCATCCGAGCGGGGTGTTTTGCTATATCTTCGATTGAAGATTTGCCACCTTTGGGGCAGGATAACGCCAACTGACTCATTACAAATAATGAGACATAATCTGACTAATAATGGAAAACACGTATGCGTATTGTGCAGGCAGATACCAGCCGACTGGACGAAGTAACGCCGCTTTTCATCAAATACCGGGAATTCTACGGCCAGTTGCCCAAGCCTGAGGCCTCGAGACGCTTTCTCGAAGACCGGCTAAAGAACGACCAAGCGATCATTTTGCTGGGTGAAGACGAGGATACCGGCAAAGTCGTTGGGTTCTGTCAATTTATCCCGAGCTTTTCGGCGCTTACCCTGTCACCCAGCTGGGTACTCAAGGGCATTTACGTAATCGAGGAAGCCCGACGTCAATTGGTGGCCGACAAGCTGATCAACCAGGCCAAGGTCATGGCTCGCGCCCAGGGTATAAAGCGCATGACCGTCATGACCGGTGAGGACAACCTGACGGCCCACGGTCTCTACCGCTCACTGGGCTTCTCGGCTGATTCGGAGTTTCACTACTTCGCTCTCAAGCTCTGATTGACGCAGCCTCGCGCATTCTTCTTTTGAACTACGCCTGCGGCGGGTAACAAAGAAAGTGCGCGTATGCGACTATCGTTTTAGGTGTTTTCTGCGCTTATCTCTTGGTATCCCTTGCCGCAGCCTCTATAATCGCGCCCAGAATTTTTCAATCATGCCCGAATCAGGTAACCCATGAGCTACGACCAGATCCCCGCAGGCAAAGATATCCCTAACGACATCTATGTCGCCATCGAAATTCCGGCCAACCACGCGCCTATCAAGTACGAGATCGACAAGGACAGCAACACCCTGTTCGTCGACCGCTTCATGGCTACCCCTATGTTTTATCCGGCCAACTACGGATTTATTCCCAACACCCTGGCCGATGACGGTGACCCGCTGGACGTGCTGGTCGTTACCCCGCATCCCGTAACGCCTGGTGCAGTGATCCGCTGCCGGCCAGTCGGTGTTCTGCATATGACCGACGATGGCGGCGGCGATGCAAAGCTCATCGCAGTGCCACACGACAAGTTGAGCGCACTGTATCGCGACATCAAGGAATATACCGATCTGCCCGAGCTGCTGATGCAGCAGATCCAGCATTTCTTTGAGAATTACAAGGATCTGGAGCCCGGCAAATGGGTCAAGATTGATCGCTGGGGCGGTTCTGATGAAGCCCGAGCGGAAATAGTTAAGGCTGTAAACGCTTACCAAAAATAAGTGTTTTGCCCCCTTGAAAGCCGGCCACAAGCTGGCTTTTTTAATGCCTGAAATTCAGCCTAGCTGACGCAGCAACCACGGAGCTTCACGCTATGGCAGATCGCTACTTCGACCAGATGGGGGCGCATTTCGCCCGCAAGATCTATGACGGTCCAAAGGGCGCTGTGCGTCTGGCAGTACTGACCCGCGACCTGCGGGAATGGTTACCCGCTATTTGCGAGCCAGACCAGTCCCTGCGAGTACTCGATGTTGGGGCCGGACTGGGGCACATGAGCGAGTGGCTGCTGAGTCAGGGGCACAGGGTCACCCTGGCTGACCCCTCGCCGGAAATGCTTGATGCCGCCAGAGAGCGCCTCGAACCTCTGATCTCCGCTTACCCCGTTACCTATCTGCAGAGCCCGTTACAGGACTTGCCCGCAGAGGGCGAGGCCTACGATCTGGTGATCTGTCACGCGGTAATGGAATGGCTGGAGGACCCGGCGCAGGCTATCAAGGCACTAAGACAACTCTGCAACGCCGAGGGTCGTATCTCCTTGGCGTTTTACAATCGCGATGCACTGGTTTACAAGAATCTGATCAAAGGTCAGTTTCGCAAACTGGCAAAAAACCAGTTGGCCGGCAGTAAGCGCAGCCTTACCCCACAACAACCATTGGACCCGGCACTGGTTGCCGACTGGCTCATTCAGAGCGAGCTTGAGTGCCTGGGCAAGAGTGGGATTCGTGTGTTCTATGATTACATGCCGCCCGAGTTTCAATCACAGGTCAACACCGAAGAGATTGTAGAGCACGAACTACTGTATAGCCGCCATCCTGCCTACCGTGATCTGGGTCGATATCTGCATTGGTGGCTGCGCCGGACTGATTAACGGCCCACCAGAGCTACTCAAGCATAGATTCGAAGACAAGGGCATAGCCCTGCATAATTCGACATTACCCGTCTGATAATGATTTAGGAATGTCATCCGGCATGCAGAAGTGCCAGGGGCATGCAAGGCGATAACTGCGCCCCGCACAGTCCGCTTTTGATCTTCAGTTACTCTGCCCTGCGGCTGTCTGTTTAACCTCCGGCACGCTTGGACTGAAATCCCTGCTCTGTCAGCCAGGCTGTGATCAGCTCGGCATGATCACCCTGGATTTCAATGACACCCTCTTTTACAGAGCCACCGCATCCACACCGGGTTTTCAACTTTTTACCCAGGGTTTTCAACTCCTCGGGCGATAAGAGTAACCCACTGACCGTAGTCACTGTCTTGCCGCCCCGCCCTTTGGTTTCCCGGCGAACGCGGGCGATTCCATCACCCTCTGGAAGTGCAGATGCCTTGCAAATACAAGAGGCAACAGGCTGTCTGCAGCCTGGGCACGTGCGCCCTGCTTCAGTTGAATAAACCAGACCGCCCAATGCGTTCATACCTTTAACAGACTTGACCATCGTTCATACCTGATTGCAGGCTTTCTCAACCCGCTCAATCATTAACATAACCTGCCAATTGCAGCTCGAGGGCTTGCAGGGAGTCTGGAGCATAGCTTTCCCCGTCTCGCTGCCATGCCTTTCCGGGATTTATCCAGCGGACCGCAACTACCTCTTCGGGCTGCATGATAATCGGACCATCCCAGGTGCAACTGAAGACGCAACCCCAAAGGCGGCTTTGCTCCGACTGGTAAAAGAATCTGAAGTGCCTCTGCAGCTCAACGCCAACGATACCCAACTCCTCACCAAGCTCACGCTCCGCGCTCTGCCTGTAGGTCTCGCCAGCAGCAACCACCCCGCCGGCGGCCACGTCCCAGAATCCGGGATAAAGACGCTTGCAAGGGGAGCGACGATGGATGCAGAGCTCACCCCCGGAGTTGTAAACCAGAATGAAGGTGCACCGCGGGATCAGGCCCTTGGCGTGCATCCCCCCGCGCGCTGTCACGCCCAGCGGCTGGTCGTTCTCGTCTACATGAATAACCTGCTCGGCCGCCGAAGCGGCCAAATGTGCCCTATCCCGCGGGTCCATCGTGCTTAGCCCTGCTCCATCAGTCGGCGCAGATCAATAATCGCAGCGTTGGCTCGGGATAAATAGTTGGCCATGACCAGCGAGTGATTGGCCAGTACTCCGAAACCACCTCCGTTAAGCACCATTGGACTCCACAACGGCTCCTGAGTCGCTTCGAGCTCACGGATGATCTGCTGCAGGCTGGCCTGGGCATTTTTCTTGGCGATGATGTCGGCAAAGTCCGTCTCGACGGCTCGCAGAAGATGAACCAGAGCCCAGGCACTGCCACGCGACTCATAGAAGACATCATCTATTTCCAGCCAGGGGGTCTGTTCACGGGGGCGACTGCCATCAGTAACCGGAGCCTGACCTACACTGGCTGAGAGACGCTGTGACAACGAGCCAAGACGGGTACTGACATCACCGAGCCAACTGCCCAGGTTGTCGGCTCTAGCATAAAAATCAGCCTCATCTGCATTCAACCGTTCAGCGTAGGAGTTCAGTGCCTTGAGTCCGCTGCGATACTCGCCTTCAGTAGATGGCATGATCCAGCTCTTGTTGTCGAAGTGGAAAAGCGGCTCGGCCCGGGCCAGATCTTCGTCTTCGGCAGACTGTGACTGAGAGCGCGCCATGTCCCGGCGCATTGCTCGGGTAACGTCTCGAATCTGCACCAGAACGCCAAACTCCCAGTGGGGCATGTTATCGAGCCAAACACCCGGAGGCATGATGTCATTGCTCAGGTAGCCGCCTGGCTTGTTCAGCAAAGTGGTCATCAGCGCTTCGACAGTCGCCACTGTCACCTCGCCCTCAACCCGGTCCGTCTGGATCGATGAAGCAGGTACCAGCTGCGTGATCCCGGGTTCCCGGTTCCAGTACCAACCGACGAACACACAGACAACGAGATAGATCAGCACCAGCCCCAACAATCCCTTGACCAAGAGAGTTGGCTTTTGCCCATCCGTCGAACTGGCGGCTGGGCCACCCGCTGTTTTACTGCCGAACATGCCCTTTCCGAACTTCATGTACTGACTCCTTTAATCGACTCGAAAAGAAGCATAGCACTCCCACCCCTTCAACACACTTTAGCGCCCGGGACATAAAGGTGACAAAACGCTTAAGGCGGGCTGGACTCAATATTGGATACAGGCAGAGCAAGACTGGATCAAAGCGAGAACCGGAGCTGTTGCATGATTCACAACATCAGTAGTGAAGCGTTACAAAACGACGAAAGCACATTCCACCCATGACGTTTTGTCACTCGGCAAGCACCCCCGTAACGACTATGATGTTCGCCAACCTTTTTTGGCGCGGATCAACTACCTTGCTGTTACGTCTGTTTTTGCTTATCTGTCTCATCATGCCCGGCCTGGCCGCGGGGGGACTTCTCGATAACACCGTCGATTCAAATGCGGGCGTGCTCCAGGGCAGCGCCGGACAGACTAGCTTTCTACCCGTCAATGAAGCGTTCAGACCCGGCGTGGTCGGACTCTCCGAGGATGAAATACGCCTTCGATTCGAGATCACGCCTGAATATTACCTGTATCGCCACAGGCTCGACTTTTCGCTGACTGGCGATGGGGCAAGTGTTAGCGACTTCAGCTTGCCTGCCGGCATCCAGCGCCATGACGAGTTCTTCGGAGACGTAGAGGTCTATTACGACAGCCTTGAAGTCACCCTCATACTGCAGGGCGAACTGAACTCTGGCCAGTTGCTCCGAGTGAACTTCCAGGGATGTGCCGATGCGGGCCTCTGCTACCCTCCTGAAACACAGACCCTGGGGCTGCCGGGTGGCACGACTGCCCCAGCGACCAATGCGAATGATGCCCCTGCTGCATCCGACCAGGGCATGGCTCTGGCGCTAGTGCTGTTCTTTCTCGCCGGACTCGGTCTGACTTTCACTCCCTGTGTGCTGCCAATGCTGCCCATTCTCAGCAGCCTGGTAGTGGGACGTAGCGATATCGACAAGGCGCGGGCAACATTGCTCGCCCTGAGTTATGTACTGGGCATGGCTCTGACCTTTGCTGCTGTGGGCGCCCTGATAGGGCTGTTCGGTGCGGCACTGAATATTCAGGCGCGCCTGCAGTCGCCCTGGGTGCTGGGTACCTTCGCTGTCTTTTTCGTGCTTTTCGCCCTCGCCATGTTCGGCTTGTTCGATCTGCGCTTGCCAGCGTTTCTACGTGATCCTATTGAGCGCCTGGGCAGTCGTACGCGGGGTGGGTCAATTCCCGGCGCAGCCGTCATGGGCGCCCTCTCAACCCTGGTCGTTTCACCCTGTATTTCGGCGCCACTGGCAGGGGCTCTGGTGTATATCAGCACCACCGGAGACGCAACAGGAGGCGCCCTGCGGCTCTTTTTCCTGGCCCTCGGTATGGGCGCGCCCCTGCTTCTGGTAGCTATTTTTGGCAACGCCTTGCTGCCAAGATCGGGTCCCTGGTTGAATACAGTCAAGCAATTGTTCGGATTCGGATTGCTGGGCGTAGCCATCTGGTTGCTTGAACGATTGCTACCCGGCCCAGTCAGTTTGGCTCTATGGGCGGCCCTGGCAGCAGGCCTGGCGGTACAGCTCGGGTTATTCGAGCGAACTGAACAGCGCGTTGCCAGCCGACTTTCCCACGTCATCGCGTTACTTGCCGCCATCTACGCGGCGGTGGCGCTGACGGGTGCACTGGCAGGCGGATCCGACCCCTTGCGTCCCCTTGAGCCACTTACTGTTGAAGGCTCGCAACGAAGTACGTCTTCAGCAGGCTTTTTCGACAAGGTCCAGAACCAGGGCGAAATCAATACCCTACTGGCCAGGGCAGCCGACATGGGTCGACCAGCCGTGATTGAGCTGTATGCCGACTGGTGTATCAGTTGCAAGGTAATTGAACGTCAGGTTCTCAGCGACCCACAGGTACGGGCAGAGTTGGAACCGTACGTCCGCATCAAGCTGGATCTGACCGATAATACTCCCGATCAGCGTCAGTGGCTGACGGAAAAGGGGTTGTTCGGGCCGCCTGCCTTTCTGTTCTTCACCACCGATGGCGCAGAGAGGAAAGATCTTCGTATTCAGGGCGAGATAGACCTGGAAGGCTTTCTGAGCCGCGCTGCCAGGAACATCAACTAGCAATCTATGCTTAATTGCGGCAATCATGCCGACATCTGGTGGCAACCTAGCGATTCTGGACAGTCCGCAAAGATTCCGGCAGACTTCACCAATGACCTGTTGGTCAGCTTTTACTCACTGCCTGTGGATCGACGATAATGGCGAGCATCTTGGTACTTAACGGCCCCAACCTGAACCTTCTCGGCACCCGGGAACCGGGAGTCTATGGTGCTGCCACGCTCGAACAGATAGTGCAAACGCTGCGCGAACAGGCAGCCGCCAGCGGTCATCATTTGCTCAATCTGCAGAGTAACGCTGAACACGAATTGATTGAGCGGATTCACGCCGCTCGGGACGAAGCGATCGACTTCATTGTGATCAACCCGGCTGCATTTACCCACACCAGTGTCGCAATACGTGACGCATTGCTGGCTGTGAGCATCCCATTTATTGAAGTGCATTTATCAAATGTTCATAAACGCGAGCCCTTCCGTCACCACTCCTACTTTTCCGATGTAGCGGTGGGCGTGATCTGCGGGCTGGGCGCCAGGGGCTATCAACTGGCGCTGGATGCTGCAATACATTTGATTGAACAAACCGAACAAGACTAAAACTGCTCTGGAGTGCAAGCACCGATGGATATCCGCAAAGTAAAAAAACTGATCGAGCTTCTGGAAGAATCCGGTATCGACGAACTGGAAATACATGAAGGCGAAGAATCAGTAAGGATCAGCCGCCATAGCAAGCAAGTAGCTCAGCCACAGTACTACCCGCAACCGGCTCCGGCCGCTGCTCCAGCACCAGCTGCTGCGCCTACCGCGCCCGCTTCACTGGTTGAAACGCCCGCAGCTGAGCCGGCTGGTCACCTGGTACGGTCACCAATGGTGGGTACCTTCTATCGCTCCCCTTCCCCGGCAGCTGGCTCCTTCGTGGAAGTAGGCCATAGCGTGAAGGCCGGCGACGTCCTGTGCATTGTTGAAGCGATGAAGATGATGAACCATATCGAAGCTGACAAGAGCGGCGTGGTTCAGGCCATCCTGGCGGATAATGGCCAGCCGGTGGAATTCGACCAACCCCTGTTCAGCATCGCCTGAGCCCGACCCGGAGCCTCCGATGCAAAAAGTACTGATAGCCAACCGCGGTGAAATTGCTCTGCGCGTTATTCGCGCCTGCAAGGAACTGGGGTTGAAGACCGTTGCCGTGCATTCCACGGCTGACCGTGAACTCATGCACCTGGCGCTGGCCGACGAAACCGTCTGCATCGGCCCGGCCAATGCCACTGAATCCTATTTGAATATCCCCGCGATCATCAGCGCGGCCGAGGTGACCGGTGCCGACGGCATACACCCCGGTTATGGTTTTCTTGCGGAGAATGCTGACTTCGCCGAGCAGATCGAGAACTCGGGCTTCACCTTTATCGGTCCCAGCGCCGAGGTTATCCGACTCATGGGTGACAAGGTGTCGGCGATTGCAGCCATGGTCGCCGCTGGCGTGCCTACTGTTCCGGGTTCCGACGGCCCCTTGCCTGAGGATGAAGCAGAGTGCCTCTCCATCGGCCGGCGGGTTGGATACCCGGTAATCATCAAGGCGTCAGGTGGCGGTGGCGGACGTGGTATGCGTGTTGTCCATGACGAAGCCGAACTGATCAAATCGATTGCCCTGACTCGAACTGAAGCAGGGGCGGCTTTTGGCAACCCGGTTGTGTACCTGGAAAAATTCCTCACCAACCCCCGCCACGTCGAAGTTCAGATTCTTTCCGATGGCCAGGGCCACGCAGTGCATCTGGGCGATCGTGATTGCTCTTTGCAGCGTCGTCACCAGAAAATCATTGAGGAAGCACCTGCTCCGGGCATCGACGAAGAAGCCCGGGCAATGGTCCAGGCACGCTGTGTAAAGGCCTGTATTGATCTGGGTTATCGCGGCGCGGGGACCTTTGAATTCCTCTACGAAAACGGCGAGTTCTTCTTTATCGAGATGAATACCCGGGTTCAGGTGGAGCATCCTGTTTCCGAAATGGTCACTGGCATCGATATCGTCAAGGAGCAGATCCTGGTCGCGTCCGGGCAACCGCTGAGCATCACGCAGGAGGACGTTGTCATCCGCGGGCACTCTATCGAATGCCGAATCAACGCGGAGGATCCCAAAACCTTCATGCCCAGCCCGGGTACTGTCACCTTCTTTCACGCTCCGGGTGGAAACGGGGTTCGCGTTGACTCGCACCTGTACAGCGGCTACAAGGTTCCGCCTAACTACGATTCTCTGGTGGGCAAGCTGATTACCTATGGCGCCACACGTGACGAGGCACTGGCCCGGATGCGCAATGCGCTGGATGAGCTGGTGGTGGATGGGATCAAGACCAACACACCGTTGCATCGTGAACTGGTGCGTGACGAAGGCTTCTGCAAGGGTGGTGTCAACATCCACTACCTCGAGCACAAGCTGGGTATCAAGTAAGCAGTCATCAGCGGGAACATGATCCAGCACTCGGGAGCGGCCAGTCCGCTCCCGAGCTTTTTTCGTCGCTTGAAGCCTGCCGCTTGAAGCATGCTCCAGAAGGACAACCCATGCCCTGGCTACAACTTCGCCTTGCCATCACTCCTGAACAGGCCGACCCCCTTGAGGACCAGCTGCTGGCACTTGGCGCGGTTTCCGTCACCTTCATGGATGCCGAAGATCAGCCCATTTTCGAGCCCGACCTGGGCACTACTCCGCTCTGGTCCCACACCCATCTTCTAGCTTTGTTCGAAGCCGATACAGATGCTGCTGCGCTGCTGGGCTCATTGCGAACCCTGTGTCTGGGTGACCTTCCGGTGCACGAGATAGAAGAAATTGCCGATCAGGACTGGGAGCGCAGCTGGATGGAGCATTTCCATCCAATGCGTTTTGGCCAGCGCCTGTGGATTGTACCCAGCTGGCATTCGGCACCCGAACCAGACGCGGTCAATCTGCTGCTTGATCCTGGCCTGGCATTTGGCACAGGCACCCACCCTACCACGGCACTCTGCCTGGAATGGCTGGACAGTCAACATCTTGAAGGCCAGCAATTGATCGATTTTGGGTGCGGTTCCGGCATCCTGGCGATTGCAGCGTTGTTGCTCGGTGCAGGGGAAGCCGTGGGTACCGATATCGATACACAGGCACTCGAGGCCTCCCGCGACAACGCTCAACGCAATCAGATTGCGGACGAACGTTTCTCTCTTTATCTACCAGAGCACATGCCGCAGGAACCGGCGGACGTACTGGTAGCCAATATTCTCGCTGGCCCCCTGGTCCAGTTGGCGCCACAACTGTCCCGATTGGTCAAAGCAGGAGGATTAATAGCACTATCGGGTATTCTCGCCGAGCAGACCGAGGAGATACTCGCGGCCTACCGGGATGACTTCGAACTCGATCCGGTTGCCGAACACGATGGCTGGATTCGCGTCAGTGGTAAACGCCGCTTGGCGGGTTGATCCGGTTCACGGCACAATGCCATTTTGGCTTTCACGACGGCAAAGGATCTCCGGTCACCCATGAGCGAACTGCTGGTAGCGCAATGCCCTTTTTGTCAGACGCGTTTCCGGCTGTCCCAGGAGCACCTGCTGGCAGCCGCAGGCAACGTGCGCTGTGGAGCCTGTCTCAAGGTATTCAACGCGAACCTGACTATCAAGCCAGACCCGCAGTCTGCAAGCGACACCCTGTCGATAACCGCTCCTGCCCATACGACGCCAGAAAAGCCTGATGAGCGTCCCGACACTCTGATGATCCACGATGATATGGATCTGGATGATCTTGATCTTGAGGCATTGGGGTTAGACGAATCCATATTGGAGGAAATCAATCCCGCTGTTCGGTCGGTAGATCGCAGCCCAGAAAATCGTCCCGATCAAGCTGAACTGCGCTTGGCACCTGAACCTGACACCGACGAGGTGCCAGAGCCATACTCGGACAGCCATTTGCAGGAACAGGTCGATGAGCCAGGGCCCTGGGACTTGCTTGACGACCCTGAAAGCGACGACATAGAGCTTTCAGCACAAGCGCCATCGGAGACAGAGACAGAGACAGACCCAGAGCTGCCGGATAACGATGATCTCGACCTTCACGACGACTTTGTAGCGACGCCTACCGCGCAGGATTTTGCGATAGCGCCAGCCCCTACCGACAACACCGAAGCGGATGAAACGCTTTCGTCCAGGTCCGCTGGAACGCCGGAAGCCGACAGGGGTATCTTTCTGCGAGACCGCCCCACTAGCAGCCACGCCGACATCCTGCGTGCGGATGCACATGGGGCCGAGCAGGAACACGAGGAGCATGAAGATCGTCTTGAGCCTGAACTGGGTAAACTGATTGATCTACCCGACCTGGTTGATGAACCCCTGCAGCTATATCCTCAGCAACGCTCCAGGCGCAGCAGATACAGACCGCTGTGGCTTCTCCTTAGCCTGCTCGCCCTGCTTGGCTTGCCAGCCCAGGCGCTGTATTACAACTTCAGCACCCTCGCCCACGGCGAACAAACCCGTCCCTATCTCGAACAGTTTTGTTTTCTAACCGGTTGTAGCCTGCCGGCTCGGGTTGATATAACCCTGATTCGCAGTAGCAACCTGCTGGTGCGACCACACCCCGAATACCCAAGGGCGCTGGCAATTGATGTGATCGTTTATAACCGTGCCGACTTTGCCCAGCCGTTCCCTGTACTGCGCATGACCTTTAACAATACCCGTGGCGAGGAAGTACTCAGCAAGCAGTTCAGGCCTGATGAATATCTTGGTGGTGAGCTGGCAGGCGTTTCTCTTATGCCGCCGCAAACCCCGGTTCATGTAGCACTCGACATGCTTGACCCCGGGCCTGAGGCCGCCGGCTACCAGTTGGATTTCCTCAGCCCCTGAACCGGTCGGCGGATCTGTTCAAATTTCATCCAGTCCAGTCTTTATATGGTCACCCGGAGCGGGTATGATTAGCGCCCTTTTTGCGCAAATTTAACGCCGGCACCGGATGACTCCTTATTGTTGGCGTCGTTTGCGCGGCCTGTCACTGATGAGTCGATTTTGCAGGGATGAACCAGTCTGTGATCCGTATCGGACCCTACCAGCTCGCCAATCAGGTCATACTCGCACCGATGGCGGGCGTTACCGACCTCCCCTTCCGGCAACTCTGCCGTAAGCTTGGAGCTGGACTGGTGGTGTCCGAGATGGTTACCAGTGACATTCGTCTGTGGAACAGTCGCAAATCTCGCAACCGGCTTGATCACAGCGGTGAAGACGAGCCACGCTCCGTGCAGATCGCCGGCGGCGAACCGCTGATGATGGCTGAAGCTGCACGTATGAACCAACAGCTGGGCGCTCAGATCATCGACATAAACATGGGCTGTCCAGCCAAAAAGGTATGCAACAAGGCCGCCGGCTCGGCCTTGATGCGCGATGAAAAACTTGTCGCAGAGATACTTGAGGCAGTAGTCGGGGCCGTGGATCTACCGGTCACACTGAAGATTCGTACCGGCTGGTGCTCAGAGTCACGCAACGGTTTGAACATTGCACGAATCGCTGAAGAGTCAGGCATCCAGGCCCTGGCAGTGCACGGCCGTACTCGAAATCAGCTGTATACCGGTTGCGCCGAATACGACACCATCGCAGCGATCAAACAGCAAGCGGGCATACCCATTTTTGCCAATGGCGATATTAACTCCCCGGAAAAGGCCCTGGCGGTATTACGTCATACCGGAGCGGACGCTGTGATGATTGGGCGTGCCGCGCAGGGTCGGCCATGGATCTTCAGAGAAATATCTCACTATTTAAAGCATGGTGAGCTGCTGCCCCCACCACCGCTGGAGTGGCAACAGCACACCCTGCTTGAACACCTGGACGCGCTGCATCAGTTCTATGGTGAACATCAAGGCGTAAGAATAGCTCGCAAACATGTGGGCTGGTATTTGCAGACACTTCCCGGAGCCGAGGAATTCAGACGCGGGTTCAATCGGATAGAGTGCCCTGCACAGCAACACGAAAGCATAAAGACTTTTTTTACCCGCTTGCTGGAAGGAGACCTTGCGGCATGAGCCTATTGAACGCATCAGTGATGACTGGACCTGACACCGTGAGCGACGTACCCCAAGATCCCCCTTTTGTAGAGCCCGACAAGCTCAGCCAGAGCAGCCGCACACTGCGCAATAGCGTTGAACAGGCTTTGAAAAACTATTTCGAACATCTGGACGGGCAGGATGTGACGGATGTCTACAACATGGTGCTTTGCGAGGTCGAAGCCCCCCTCCTGGAGAGCGTGATGGAACACGTCAAGGGCAACCAGACCCGGGCCTCTGAAATTCTCGGCCTCAATCGGGGCACCCTGCGCAAAAAGCTCAAGCAATACGGACTTCTCTGAAACAGCTGAAGACGATTGCAAGGCTTTACCGATCGGAGCTGTAATGCGACCGGCGATCATTCTCAATAGACCATAACTGGATACCCAATGACTGACCAAACCACCCGCCTGCAGGTTCGTCGCGCGCTTGTCAGCGTGTCCGACAAGACCGGAATCGTCGAATTCGCCCGTGAACTGAGCGCTCAAGGCGTCGAGATCCTTTCTACCGGTGGCACGTTCAAGCTGCTCCGTGAGCAAGGTTTGGCCGCAGTGGAAGTGGCTGATTACACAGGGTTCCCGGAAATGATGGACGGGCGCGTGAAGACGCTGCACCCCAAGATCCACGGCGGCATCCTGGGTCGTCGCGACGTTGATGGCGAGGTAATGAAGCAGCATGGCATCCAGCCCATAGACATGGTGGTCGTCAATCTCTACCCGTTTGCCGCCACCGTCGCCAACCCCGATTGCAGCCTCCCCGATGCCATCGAGAATATCGACATAGGCGGACCTACGATGGTCCGTTCAGCGGCAAAAAATCACAAGGATGTTGCGATCGTCGTAAATTCAGGCGATTACGCTGGCATTATCGAGGCGTTGAAGGCCGGCGGCCTGACCTACGCTCAACGCTTTGACCTGGCACTGCAGGCCTTCGAACATACCGCCGCCTACGACGGAATGATCGCCAACTATCTGGGCACCATTGACCGTCAGTCCGATACGCTGAGCACCAATAACCGCTCCCCGTTTCCGCGCACCTTCAATAGCCAGTTCATCAAGACGCAGGATATGCGTTACGGCGAGAACCCACATCAGGCAGCCGCGTTCTACCGCGAAGCGTCCCCAGCCGATGCTTCTATCGCCACCGCAATCCAGTTACAAGGCAAAGCGCTTTCCTACAATAACGTGGCTGACACCGACGCTGCACTGGAGTGCGTGAAAAGCTTCACCAAGCCGGCCTGTGTGATCGTCAAACATGCCAATCCCTGCGGCGTAGCCGTAGTGCCCGAGGCAGATGGGGGTATTCGTCAGGCCTATGAACTCGCCTACGCCACTGATACCGAATCAGCATTCGGCGGCATTATCGCCTTCAATCGCGAACTGGACGCAGAGACGGCCAAGGCCATTGTCGAGCGCCAGTTCGTCGAGGTGATTATAGCGCCACGGATCAGCGCTGCTGCCCGGGAGGTAGTCAGTGCCAAAGCCAACGTGCGTTTGCTCGAGTGCGGTGAATGGAAGGCTCAAGCGGCAGCGGATTGGGACTTCAAGCGTGTCAATGGCGGCCTTCTGGTGCAGAGCCGCGACGTAGGCATGATTACCGCCCAGGACCTCAAGGTGGTCACCCAGCGCGCACCCACCGAGCAGGAGATCAATGACCTGGTCTTCGCCTGGAAAGTTGCCAAGTTCGTCAAGTCCAACGCCATTGTCTATGCGAGTCAACGCCAGACGGTGGGCATAGGCGCCGGGCAGATGAGCCGTGTAAATTCGGCGCGCATCGCCGCAATCAAGGCTGAACATGCAGGCTTGCAGGTCAAGGGTGCGGTCATGGCTTCGGATGCATTCTTCCCGTTCCGTGACGGTATCGATAATGCTGCGGCCAATGGCATCAGCGCTGTGATTCAGCCCGGTGGATCGATGCGCGACGCAGAAGTGATAGCGGCCGCCGATGAAGCTGACATCGCCATGGTGTTTACTGGCATGCGACATTTCAGACACTAACAGCGAGCCGCAAGTCAGCAGCGACAAGACGGCATACGGGCCCAGGACGTCCCGTAAGCGATTTGACGTTTGCGGCTTGCCGCTCTCTCCAAGGGAGAGACCATGAACATATTGATTATCGGTAGTGGCGGAAGGGAACACGCTCTGGCCTGGAAAGCAGCCCAGGACCCCCGCGTTGAGACCGTGTATGTAGCCCCAGGTAATGCTGGCACAGCCACTGAAGCAAAATGCGCGAACGTGGCTATCGACGTTCTGGAGCTAGGTCGGCTCGCCGACTTTGCCGCAGAAAACGTGCAACTGACCATCGTCGGTCCCGAAGCGCCACTGGTCGCAGGCGTGGTCGACCTGTTCCGCGAACGGGGTCTCAAATGTTTCGGCCCCACCGCAGGGGCTGCGCAGCTCGAAGGCTCCAAGGCCTTTACCAAGGACTTCCTGGCGAGACATCGTATCCCAACATCCGATTATGCCAATTTCACCGACATTGAACCGGCCCTGGAATACCTGCACCGCAAGGGCGCGCCTATCGTGATCAAGGCGGACGGTCTCGCTGCCGGTAAAGGCGTCATTGTGGCGATGACGCTTGCCGAAGCAGAAGATGCCGTGCGTGACATGTTATCGGGTAATGCCTTCGGTGAGGCCGGCTCGCGCGTCGTGATCGAGGACTTTCTCGACGGCGAAGAGGCCAGCTTTATCGTTATGGTCGATGGTGAGCATGTCCTGCCCATGGCTACCAGCCAGGACCATAAGCGCGTCGGTGACGGCGACACAGGCCCGAATACAGGCGGCATGGGGGCTTATTCCCCCGCTCCTGTCGTGACCCCCAGCGTGCATCAGCGCGTGATGGACGAGGTCATCTGGCCGACTGTTCGCGGCATGGCCGCCGAGGGCAATGTATACACCGGCTTTCTATATGCCGGACTGATGATTGACTCGGAGGGCGCACCGCGAGTTATCGAATTCAACTGCCGTTTTGGAGATCCCGAAACGCAGCCAATCATGCTCCGTTTGCAATCCAGTCTGGTCGAAATGACGGAAGCCGCTCTGGCTGGCGAGCTGGACAAGGTAGAGGCCGTCTGGGATCCACGTCCCAGCCTTGGCGTAGTTCTGGCGGCGGGCGGCTATCCCGCAGACTATGCCAAGGGCTCGGTCATAAGCGGACTGAATCAGTCCGATGACCCCAACGGCAAGATCTTTCACGCCGGCACGACATTGGCGGGCAAGAATGTTGTCACCAGCGGCGGCAGAGTTCTATGCGCCACTGCTCTGGGCTCAACTGTTCTTGAAGCGCAAGAAAATGCCTATCTGCTAGCGCAGAAGCCCAGCTGGGAAGGTAGCTTCTATCGCCACGACATTGGCTACAGGGCCATAGCAAGAGAACAGCAAGAGGGTTGATTTCAATTCTGCCTGAAATCCGGGGACGGGGAAGTCACTGAATTTCCCCAGCCGGTGACAACACTGGATGGCCCATTCCGAGCGGCCATGCCTTGAGCTATACTGATCGCTCAGAATCACGATCTGCCTTTCGATTGACCATGGACAGGACGCCATTACCTTGAAGCAGACGAGCTGGTTTCTAGCCATTCTCGCAAGCCTGGCCCTGGCCATGGCCGGATGGGTAGCCGCGACCGAGACCAAAGACCCTGCCTATCGCACCTTTGTCGACACCAGTGGGCAGCTGACCCTCAATGATGTCGCCTCCAGCCGCTATATTCACCGGTTTGCTCCTCGCGCCCCGGGGCCTCTCCACATATCCGCAGAGGGGGCACTGTGGATACAGATTTCCCTACAGGGTGGATACGCCCGGCAGTTGCTCCTGGAAAATCCCCTGATATCCAGAGCAGAGCTGTATCTGCTGCGCGATGACAAGCTCATCGCCGAATATCTTGACGGGTCAGGGATTCCCGGCTCTGCAGGTACCCTGCCCTATCCAGGCTTTGCCTTCCTGCTTGATACGAGTGAGGGCGGCGAATACCACGCCTACCTGAGATTGCGCAGCGATTTTCCGCTGACCACCCTGATTCAGGTGCCCAGCGTCAAGGAAGCAGCCACCAGCCAGAGTACCAGTCAGGCACTCCAGGGGGTCCTGATAGGCCTGCTGCTGGCCCTTGCAGTCCACGGGCTACTGCATGGCATTGTCAGCCGTGACCCATTCCATCTCTTGCTTGCACTGGCCGCATTGTTGCTAGGGATCAGCGCCCTGAGCGGTATCAGCTCGATCGTAGCTGCGCTGCCCGGCCTCCGAGGCCACAGTGCGGGATTGATCCAACTGGCAAGCTACCCCGTAATGGCACTGATTCTTCTCAGCCTGCTGCCACCGGAAAGCCTGCGTGCAAAGGGCAGCGTCCCCCAGAGCCTGATACTGGTGGCGTCGGTAATGGGATTAGTCATTCTCGTCGCCGCACTGGATGTCAGCCTGCTTAACCTCGCAACGACAATCCTGAGGCTTGGGCTGCCCCTATCGATTGCCATCCTGATGCTATTTCTCTGGTTGCGACACCAGCCGGTGGAAAAGGGATTTTTAGCCTCGATATTTTTCATGCTGGGCAGCTTTGTCGCTGAATACCGACCTTCCGCACACCCCTTTGGTGATGGCATCGTCATCCTGCTGCTCTGGCTCGCGCTGGTAGGCTATGCATGGGGTTTGAATAAACGCCTGCAGCGACGGATTGCTCAGCAATTTGGTCATCGTCAGGTCAGTGCTGCGTACCTGGCCGAGAGGCGCACCAAAGCAGAATTTCTGGCTCGAATCAGTCACGAGATTCGTACCCCGATGAACGGCGTACTAGGAATGTCCGAGCTGTTACTGGACACCGCCCTGTCAGCCAAGCAGCGCGATTATGTGCAAACAATCCATGGATCGGGTAGCGACCTCTTGAATCTGATAAACGAGATTCTGGATATGTCCCGCCTGGAATCAGGTGAGATGATTCTCGAGTCGGTCCACTTCGATCTGCACGGACTGATCAATGACTGCCTGGAGACAGTACGTAGCCGGGCAGGCAATCAGAACATCGAACTCATTAGTTATGTGCACCCCGAGGTACCACGCACCATCGAAAGTGATCCCACACGACTTCGGCAAGTGCTTACCAACCTGCTCAACAACTCACTTCGTTTCACTGCCGAGGGCGAAATACTTCTGGTAGTCGGACTGGAGGAAGAAGACGAAAGGCCCATATTACGTTTCGCTGTCCAGGATACAGGCAGCTCGATGCCCGACCGGGCACGCGAAGCCCTTTCAAAAACCACGATGGACACAGCCCGCTTACTTGAACAGGCCGATCATTCCGCTCACATGGGCTTGCTAATCGCTAGCCAGTTGGTCCGCATGATGGGCGGCAAAATCGGTATCAAGTACGCCACCGAGCATGGTAACTCCATATGGTTCTCGCTCAATATCAACACCGCGCAATCAGCGAAGCCCGAGGTCTCGGCCGCTGATGAACGCTCCCTCAAGGACCTGCGCACACTGATCGTCGATGACAACGCCACTTGCCGCAAGGTATTGCAGAATCAATGCAGCGCATGGGGTATGCAGGCCGAGACTGTAGCCGGTGGCAAGGAGGCGCTAGCATTGCTGCGCACCCAGTCTCACCTGGGCAATCCGTTCGAGGTTCTCCTGGTAGACCAGGCCATGCCCGGAATGAGCGGACTGGAGCTCGCCAGCAGGATCAAGGACGATCAGGCCATTCGCAATAGCTTGATGATCATAATGCTCACCGGCGTCAGCCAGGCGCCTAGCCGAGTCATCTCCAGAGCAGCCGGAGTGCGACGCATACTGAGCAAGCCGGTGGCTGGATATACCTTGCGCACTACCCTCGCCGAAGAATGGCAGCAGCACCTCGGCACGCTTGATCGCATGAAAGAGGAAGTACCGGAAAGCCCTCCTGAAAGCTCATTTGATGAGTTCAGGGTCCTGGTTGCCGAGGACAATGCCATTTCGACCAAGGTTATCCGCGGCATGCTCGCCAAGTTGGGCCTGCAAGCGACGGCCGTACAGAACGGCCACCAAGCAGTCGAAGCCGTAAAAGCCGGACATTACGATCTGGTGTTGATGGATTGTGAGATGCCCGAACTGGATGGATTTACTGCGGCGAAGCAAATTCGCGACTGGGAAAAAGGCAGGGGCAGACAACCAGTACCCATAATAGCCCTCACAGCTCATATTCTTCCTGAGCATCGGGAGCGCTCGCGCCGCGCAGGCATGAACGCACACATGGCTAAACCTGTCGAGCTCACGCAATTACGTGAGCAGATCGACTACTGGGTCGGGCACAAGCAGGAAAACAAGCCCTCCTGACTAGCTGATGTCGGTCCAGAAAGGGCTACCGCGTCTTTATGATCGACGTGAAGACGCTCTCGGCGCTGACTTACCAACTTTTTTACCGCTCGGCTTCTTGCGCGCACCACTTTCCCGCGGGGGCAGACCGTTGTGCTGGGTCAGGATAACGCCCGGCTTGGCTTTACCGCCTGCAGGTGTAGAGTTCTTGCGGCGCGCACTGGCATAGCCTTCCACGGCAGGCTGAAAGGTCGGGATCAGATGCTGCTTACCGTTACCGATCAGGTCTGCACGTCCCATTTCCTTCAGTGCTTCACGCAATAGCGGCCAGTTTTTGGCATCGTGATAACGCAGAAACGCCTTGTGCAAGCGGCGCTGACGCTCGCCCTTCACGCTATCCACTCCATCACTCTTGTATGTCACCCTGCGCAGCGGGTTCTTGCCCGAGTGATACATGGCAGTGGCAGTAGCCATGGGCGAAGGATAGAACGCCTGCACCTGATCGGCCCGGAAATCGTTGGTCTTGAGCCACAGCGCAAGATTCATCATGTCCTCATCCGAGGTGCCGGGGTGAGCCGCAATGAAGTACGGTATCAGGTACTGCTTCTTGCCTGCCTCTTTGGTGTATTTCTCGAACAGACGCTTGAAGGTGTCATAAGTCCCGATACCAGGCTTCATCATGCGACTGAGCGGTCCCTGTTCGGTATGCTCAGGCGCTATCTTGAGGTAACCACCCACATGGTGGGTAACCAGCTCCTTGACGTATTCGGGCGACTCTACAGCCAAGTCATAACGCAATCCCGAGGCGATCAGTACTTTTTTCACACCCGGCAGCTCACGCGCCTTGCGATACAAACCGATCAGGGACGAATGATCGGTATTAAGATTCTCACAGATTCCCGGGTACACACAGGATGGTTTCCGGCATGCAGCTTCAATTTCAGGGCTCTTGCAGGCGATCCTGTACATATTGGCAGTTGGACCGCCCAGGTCAGAGATGACCCCGGTAAAGCCTGGCACCTTGTCACGAATTTCCTCGATTTCACGAATAATCGAATCGTGGGAGCGGTTCTGAATAATTCTTCCTTCGTGCTCAGTAATAGAGCAGAAGGTACAACCACCAAAACAGCCGCGCATGATATTCACCGAAAAACGGATCATCTCGTAGGCGGGTATTTTCGCATCCCCGTAGGCGGGGTGTGGAACACGCGCATAGGGCAGACCGAACACGTAATCCATTTCTTCAGTGGTCAACGGAATCGGAGGTGGGTTGAACCACACGTCCTTTTCTCCGTGGCGCTGCACCAATGCCCGGGCGTTACCGGGATTGGTTTCAAGATGCAGGACCCGGTTGGCGTGTGCATAAAGCACCGGATCGCTTTTCACCTTTTCAAAGGACGGAAGCCGAATGACCGTCTTGTCGCGTTCCAGGCGCGGGTGCGGCAACAGCTGTACTACCTGTACACCCTCAGCGCCAGTATCCGTCGTGCCTTCCTCAGCTGGACCCTTGGCTTGCTCTACGGCGCAGGCACTGGTGTCCTGGGTATTCACGTAGGGATTGATGATCTTGTCGACCTTACCTGGACGATCGATCCGGGTTGAATCGAGTTCAAACCAGCCGAGCGGAGTATCACGACGCATAAAGGCCGTGCCACGTATGTCGGTAATCGTCTGGATATCTTCGCCGCGGCTAAGCCGCTGGGCAATCTCGACGACGGCCCGTTCGGCGTTTCCGTACAAAAGGATGTCGGCTTTTGCATCAAGCAACAGCGAATGGCGAACCTTGTCCTGCCAGTAGTCGTAATGCGCTATACGGCGCAGGGAAGCCTCGATACCACCCAGAACCACAGGCACATCCTTGAAAGCCTCACGGCAGCGCTGGCTATACACCAGACTGGCTCGATCCGGTCGACTCCCGGCCTTGCCACCCGGCGTGTAAGCATCATCCGAACGAATCTTGCGATCCGCTGTATAGCGATTGATCATCGAATCCATATTGCCCGCGGCGACGCCAAAAAACAGATTTGGCTTGCCCAGCTTGGTGAAGGCATCCTTGCTCTGCCAGTCAGGCTGGCTGATGATCCCGACACGGAAACCCTGGGCTTCGAGCAGACGACCGATGATCGCCATGCCGAACGAAGGATGGTCCACATAGGCATCGCCGGTCACGATAATGATGTCGCAACTGTCCCAACCAAGCAGGTCCATCTCGTCCCGGCTCATGGGCATAAAAGGCGCTGCGCCGAAACACTCGGCCCAGTACTTGGGATAATCGAACAACGGCCTCGCGGCCGGCATGCTGGCAGACATGGTTACTCCATATCACCGTACCCGGCATAGGAGCCAGGTGCGAGATTCTCGAAACGGGTGAATTTGCCCAGAAAGGCCAATCGAATATTGCCGATAGGACCGTTCCGCTGCTTGCCGATGATGATTTCGGCGATACCCTGATCCTGAGTATCCGGATGATAGACCTCGTCCCGGTAGACGAACATGATGACGTCCGCATCCTGCTCGATTGCACCGGACTCGCGGAGGTCGGAGTTGATTGGACGCTTGTTGGGCCGCTGCTCAAGTGATCGATTGAGCTGGGAAAGCGCCACAACTGGGGCGTTGAATTCCTTGGCCAGCGCCTTGAGTGATCGTGAAATCTCGGAAATTTCGTTGGTTCGATTTTCCGAGGAGCCGCCAATCTGCATCAACTGCAAATAGTCGATCATGATCATCCCGATCTCACCATGTTCGCGCACCACACGCCGCGCGCGGGCGCGCATCTCCATCGGTGACAAACCCGCTGTATCATCGATGAACAGCTTTCGGTCATTCAGCAGGTTTACCGCCGAGGTCAAGCGCGGCCAGTCGTCGTCATCCAGACGACCTGCGCGCACCTTGCTCTGATCGATTCGCCCAAGCGATGACAACATACGCATAACCAGGGAATCACCTGGCATCTCCAGGGAGAACACCAGTACAGCCTTGTCATAACGCAGCACCACATTCTCGACCAGATTCATCGCGAAGGTCGTCTTACCCATGGAAGGGCGCCCCGCTATGATCACCAGATCCGCTGGCTGTAACCCCGAAGTCATCTCGTCAAGATCGGCAAATCCGGTTGAAAGACCGGTGATAGCCCCATCGCTGTTGAACAGCGTGTCGATCCTGTCGATCGCCTTGGTCAGAAGATTATTGACCGACTCGGGGCCACCCGTCTTGGGCCGACTCTCAGCGATGGCGAATATTTGTCTTTCAGCCTCGTCAAGAATCGCATTTGCCTGCTTGCCCTTCGGGTTGAATGCACTGTCGGCAATATCCGAGCTGGTACTGATCAACTTGCGCAGGGTCGAGCGCTCGCGAATGATGTGCGTATAGGCACTAATATTGGCAACCGACGGCGTATTTTTCGCCAATTGCCCCAGATAAGCCAAACCCCCGACCTGATCAATCAGACCTTCACGGTCGAGCTCTTCTGCAAGAGTCACCACATCGAACGGCTGATTACGCGATGCCAGGCTGGCGAGCGCACGAAAAATCAAGCGATGATCATGACGGTAGAAGTCGGCCTCACTGAGCAATTCCACAACCCGCTCCCAGGTTGTGTTTTCCAGCATGACACCGCCCAGCACCGCCTGCTCGGCTTCGATTGAGTGCGGAGGAATCTTCAGCGAAGAGGCCTGCAGATCAAGTTCCGTATTGTCGGTGTACATAGGTTCGTTCATCGGCACAGGCCCGGTACTTGCTCGCTATTCGATCAGGACGCCCCGAGAAGCAAATAACCGGGACACAAAAACAACAACACGGCGCCTGTCAAAGACAGGCGCCGTGCTGGACAGTCTAACCTTAAAGGCCGCGGAACTCACCCTGCCGAGCTGAACACTGTTCGGAGCGAGTGCCTGCCGCCTTGAGGATTAACCGTTGATTACAACCAGTTTGACGCTGGCTTCTACATCTGTGTGCAATTGCACCGCAATGTCGTACTCGCCGACGTTACGCAGAGGACCTTCTGGCAGACGCACTTCGCTCTTTTCGATCTGGACGCCAGCCGCAGTTACCGCGTCAGCGATATCACGGGTGCCGATAGAACCAAACAGCTTGCCTTCTTCACCGGCGTTGGCTGCGATAGTTACAGTCAGATCAACCAGTTTGGCAGCGCGTGCTTCAGCCTCACCCTTCTTCTCGTCAGCAATGCGCTCAAGTTCAGCGCGACGAGCTTCAAAGGCTTCCAGGTTGGATGCAGTAGCCGGGGTAGCCTTGCCGAAAGGCAGCAAGAAATTGCGTGCATAACCGGCGCTCACGGCAACCTTGTCACCAAGGCCACCCAGATTCGCGATCTTTTCGAGCAGGATAACTTCCATAGAAATAACCTCTTGTATTCAGTCTTGGCCGTTCGGGTCGTTATCGTCACGGGGGCCCTGGGCCGGCGCAAGACGGGAACGAAAGTCGAACAGGCTATCAATAAATGCCAACAACATAATCAGGGGATACACAAACTGGGCGGCTAGAACAAACACCACATAGAGTATCACCAACCAGACGGAACCGAGCTTCTTGATACCGACAGTGCCGTGAATCAATGCCAGCCCTGCCAACATCAGTGGCAGACTGGTTACCGGCGCCAATAACGCAAACTGTCCGAACTGTGGACCGAAGAGCGTTATAAGTAGCAATGCGCCCGCCACTACAGGCGACAACCGCAACCAGTGGAACTCCTGACGGAATCCACCGGGGTTGTACAACCTGGCCTGCCAGGAGCGCCCTACCATGAGGCTAACCAGCACCATCATCGTGTGCACCGCACCCATCAGGCCGGCGAGCACTGGCACCAGCAAAGCTTCAATGCGAGCTAGACCAGCCTCGTCGACAGACCCGCCTATATCGGCCAATAGCTGCGGCAATCGCTCCTGAATCTGTGCAGCCAAAGCCAGCAAAGGCTCGTTCAGCACGGTCAACAGAAGTAGTGCGTAGGCCAGGCCAAGCGGAACTGACGCCAGCAATACTGACGCCCAGTCGCTTCGACTGTGAAGCAAAGTGGCAAGGGCTACAGTGCCGCCGATAACCAACAGCGGCGTAATGTCGCCCACCCACGCCCAGGCAATGGCCGGTAAAATACCCCAAGCCAACACCGGCAACGCCTCGGACAGGCCGCGCCTAAGCACGACAAGAGCAAGGGCTGCGGCGCTGACCCAGAACAACAGCGGAATGGCCGCAGAGATGGCTACTACAAGAGTAGCCTCCTTACGTCCCCGCATGATGTATTCAGCCAACCCACGCATGCCGGTCAGATATCCCTGATTACGTAAGTAATAAGTTACCTATCAACGACCATGACTGTCGGTGAAGGGCAGCAGAGCCAGATAACGGGCGCGCTTGATAGCGACACCCAGCTGACGCTGGTAACGGGCCTTGGTACCGGTAATGCGGCTAGGAACAATCTTGCCGGTCTCGGTAATGTAGGCTTTCAAAGTGTTGAGATCCTTGTAATCGATCTCTTTAACGCCTTCAGCGGTAAAACGGCAGAACTTTCTGCGACGGAAAAAACGTGCCATGGCAGCGTCTCCTTGAATACTGGAAATGGGACCGGGATGACTTACTCGTCGTCGCCGTCGTTATCGTTGTCGTTCGAGCTATCGTTGTCAGAATCGCTGTCGTCACCTTCGGTGCGCTCGCGACGCTCACGACGCTCGCCACGACCGGTATCTTCGGGCTTGAGCATGTCGGACTGTTCGGTGATAGCTTCGTCACGACGGATGACCATGTTACGGATAACGGCATCGTTATAACGGAAGTTTTCGGTCAGCTCTTCCAGTGCCTTGGCGCTGCACTCGACGTTGATCATGATGTAGTGGGCTTTATGGATCTTGTCGATCGGGTAAGCCAATTGACGGCGACCCCAATCTTCCAGACGGTGAATCTTGCCGCCGTCTTCTTCGATGAGCTTGGTGTAGCGCTCGATCATGCCGCCGACCTGTTCGCTCTGATCCGGGTGAACCAGGAATACGATTTCGTAATGACGCATTAGTGCTCCTTACGGGTTGTAGCCAGCCACCCAACATGGTCTGGCAAGGAGTAGAACTCTAGTTTGGGGCGCACATTCTATGGGAGTGGTGGGGAAGCTGCAAGCTTTAAGGCGATACCCCCAAACCTCAAGCGGCTAGCTTCTCTGGCGAACAGCTTCGAAGAGACAGATCCCACTGGCGACCGAGACGTTAAGGCTGCTAACACTTCCGGCCATCGGCAACTTCGCCAGGTAATCGCAATGCTCACGGGTGAGTCGACGCATGCCGCTGCCTTCAGCACCCATCACAATGACGCTGGGCACCTTTAGATCGACCTGATAGATCAATTGCTCGGCTTCACCCGCTGTACCCATCACCCACAAGCCACGCTGCTGTAACTGCTTCAGTGTGCGAGCGAGGTTGGTTACCGCAACCAGTGGAACCGTTTCGGCAGCACCGCAGGCAACCTTGCGTACTACCGGGGTCAGGCTCGCGGAACGATCACGTGGAATGATCACCGCATGCGCACCTGCAGCATCGGCGCTGCGCAGACAGGCCCCTAGATTATGTGGGTCAGTAACGCCGTCTAGAACCAGTAACAACGCCGGAGCATCCAGCCCATCGAGGAGCCGATCGAGCATCTCCTCGGACCACATCTGACTGGGGGAAACCTGTGCAATTGCACCCTGATGAACACCCTCGACCAGCTTGTCCATATCTTCGGGCGCAAGACGCTGAATACCGATCCCGATACTTTCGGCCAGATCGGCAAGCGTTTGCGCTCGCCCATCCAGACGGCCGCGCGTCAGGATGAGACCCTTGACGCGCTTGGGCGAACGCTCAAGCATCGCTTGAACCGCGTGCACACCAAAAACGTATTCACTGTCGCTCATATCTGCTCAGCCACCCGCCTCAAGTCTTGCGCTTACGCGGGGCCCGGGGCGCACGTGGAGCACGCGGACCGGAACCAGTGGAGGACTTGTCAGCAGGCTTTCTACCCTCTGAAGCCTTGGCGCCACTCTTTGACCGTGGCGCACGCCCCTGTTTGGCTGCGCCCGCCCCTGCCTTCTTCGAGCCCTCGATCAGATTCTTGCGAGCGGCACGGCTGGCCTCCACATCTGTACGCTGGTTTTCCGGCTGACTCTTGTCCATCTCGAAATCGATCTTTCGCTCATCGAGATCAACACGGGCGATCACCACGCGTACTGTGTCTCCAAGACGGAAACTCCTGCCGGAGCGCTCTCCAACCAGTCGATGATGAACCTGATCAAAGTTGTAGTAATCAGCCGGCAGCGCAGTGATATGAACCAGACCCTCGATGTAGATATCCTTCAACTCGATAAACAGACCAAAGCCTGTAACCGAAGTGACCAAACCATCGAAGCTCTCGCCCACTCGATCCTGCATGAACTCGCACTTGAGCCAACTGACTACATCGCGCGTTGCCTCATCAGCTCGACGCTCGTTCTGCGAGCATTGCTCGCCGAGTCTTTCAAGTGCCGCCATGTCGTAGGGGTAAATGACCGCCTTGGGTATGTTGCCAGCACCGGCCCGCTTGACCAGGTCAGATTTGCGACGCGAGCGGATAACACTGCGAATCGCGCGATGCGTCAGCAGATCCGGGTAACGGCGAATAGGCGAGGTGAAATGCGTGTAAGCCTCGTAATTCAAGCCAAAGTGGCCCGCGTTATGCGGACTATAAACAGCCTGACTGAGCGAGCGCAGCATTACAGTCTGAATCAACTGCGCATCCGGACGCCCCTGAACCTTACGCAGAACTTCGGCGTAATCCTCTGGCGTCGGGTCACCCTTCTTTCGAGTCAGAGACAAACCCAACGCATTGAGAAATTCGCGAAGACGCTCAACCTTTTCGGGTTTGGGACCGTCATGCACGCGATACAAACCGGGCAACTCAAGGTCACCGAGAAAGCGAGCAGTGGCAACGTTGGCTGCCAGCATGCACTCCTCGACGATCTTGTGAGCATCGTTTCGTGTCGTGGGACGGATTTCGGCTATCTTGCGATTCTCACCAAAAACAATGCGCGTTTCCGTGGTCTCGAAATCAATAGCACCTCGACCCTGACGCGCCTTGGCCAGGGCCTTGTATAGCTCGTAGAGATCCTTGAGCGCAGGGAGTACTTCGGCATATTGCTTGGACAGCGCCATGCCCTCCTGACTGCGAGGGTGCTCAAGCATGTTCGAAACCTGGGTATAGGTCAGGCGCGCATGGGAGTGAATGACACCCTCACAGAACTCATAGGAAGTCAGCTCGCCACTCTTGGAGAGCGTCATTTCACATACCAGAGCCAGGCGATCAACCTTTGGCATCAATGAACAGAGTCCGTTGGAAATAGCCTCCGGCAACATAGGCACGACTTCGCTGGGGAAATAAACCGAGGTGCCACGCAGCTCAGCCTCCTCATCCAGAGCCGAACCCACCGGCACATAATGGGAAACATCAGCAATGGCTACATAGAGTTTCCAGCCACCGGCAAACAGGCGCCAACCGCTAGCCTTCTGCGGCTCGCAGTAGAGCGCATCATCAAAATCGCGCGCATCTTCCCCATCGATTGTAACCAGCGGCAAATGCCGCAGATCGACACGTTTGAGCTTGTCCTTTTCCTCAACCTGGTCCTTGAGCTTGCTCGCCTCATTGAGAACGGCCTGGGGCCAGACGCTCGGAATGTCGTAACTACGCAGGGCAACTTCAATTTCAACGCCGGGAGCCATGTAGTCGCCTACCACCTCGACGACTTCACCCTGGGCCTGACGGTGAATATTCGGCCACTGTGTGATCTTGACCTCGACGTACTGCCCGGGCTCGGCACCATGCTCGCAGCCCGGCTGGATAAGCACCTCGTGATTGATCTTGGCATTATCAGCTGCGACGTAGGCTATACCGTTCTCGCGGTAATAGCGGCCCACCAGAACTTCATGGGCACGCTCTATCACCTCGACAACGGTGCCTTCGCTGCGACCACGGCGATCAACGCCGGTTACTCGACCCAGGACCTTGTCACCATCAAACACCAGGCGCATCTGCGCAGGGCTCAGGAAAAGATCATCACCGCCCGATTCCGGAACCAGGAAGCCGAAGCCGTCCCTGTGTCCCTGAACGCGGCCCTTGATAAGGTCCAGCTTGTCAATCGGCGCATAGGCACCGCGGCGGGTATAGATCAACTGACCATCGCGCTCCATCGCGCGCAACCGGCGTCGTAGGGCTTCGATGCCCTCCTCACCGGTTATACCCAGCTCGTCCTGGAGTTGCGCTCGGGTTGCCGGCGCTCCACGATCCTCGAGCAACTTGAGAATAAGCTCGCGACTGGGGATGGGGTTTTCGTATTTCTGGGCTTCGCGTGTCGCTTCTGGATCGAGTGCGGTCCAGTCGACTGATGATGCGGAAGTACGTTCGGAATTGCTCGGCGCGGCCGAGTCTTTTGATATTGATTTTTTCGTCATAGTTGTCTATTGAACCGCGAATTGGCTTTTCATGCACCTGTTTCCGGCGATTACCGATTTATTTTTGCCGAGGGGTTTACAACCCCATGGGCGCTACGTATTATTCGCGCCGTCAACACAACAACGGTTGCGGCGAGAAACGCCTGTTTCAGCTTAGCATCCAGATTGACTGTAATGCCCAGGTGGTGAAATTGGTAGACACGCCAGCTTCAGGTGCTGGTGGCCGCAAGGCCGTGGAAGTTCGAGTCTTCTCCTGGGCACCATTTCTTATTGTTGATTCCCTCATCAACAAGCACGTTACTACCCCATTTCATTTTCCCTGTGCATACGACGATTCCTCATGCGCAGTATCTGCCCAACTTCGTCCAAATCGTATATTTAATTGCCACTGATGGTGCAATAGACTTTTTCGCGCACGCAAAAAAGGCGCCTAGAGGCGCCTTTTTCGTCGAGAACTGCTATCAGTCCTGAAATATTTTCCGCAGGATGATGGTCTCATTACGGTCAGGTCCGGTCGAAATAATATCGACAGGCGCGGCCACCAACTCTTCTATGCGACGAATATAGGCCTGGGCGTTCTCTGGAAGCTGCTCCAGCGTTTGAGCACCCAAGGTCGACTCACTCCAACCCGGCACCTCCTCGTAGACTGGATCAAGCCCCAGATAACTGTCGGCATCACTTGGCACTTCGATAACCGCACCCGCCTCATTGCGGTAACCGACGCAAATACGAATGACATCCAGCCCATCCAGTACGTCCAGCTTGGTCAGACATAGACCACTTATGCTGTTGACCTCCATTGCGCGACGCAGGATGACCGCGTCAAACCAACCACAACGACGTGCCCGACCCGTGGTGGAACCGAACTCATGCCCTCGCTCGGCCAGACGCGCACCAACATCATCGAACAACTCGGTAGGAAAAGGACCCGAGCCAACACGAGTGGTATAGGCTTTGGTGATACCCAGAACGTAATCCAGATATAGCGGACCAAATCCCGAGCCAGTGGCCGTACCGCCGGCCGTCGTATTGGAGCTGGTCACATAGGGATAGGTACCGTGATCAATATCCAGCAACGAACCCTGAGCGCCTTCAAACATGATATTGGCACCTTCGCGGCGAAGCTCATGCAGCCTGGCCGTGACATCCGTCATCAGCGGACGCAACCACTCCGCATAGCCCATCGCCTCGTCAAACGTCTTCTGGAAGTCAACAGGCTCCACCTTGTAATAATGCTCCAGGGAGAAGTTGTGATATTCCAGTACTTCGGCCAACTTTGTGGCAAAGCGCTCGGGATTGAACAGATCCGCTACCCGCAAACCTCGACGGGAAACCTTGTCCTCGTAAGCCGGGCCAATGCCGCGGCCTGTTGTACCAATCTTGGCCTCGCCACGGGCTTTTTCCCGTGCCTGATCAAGCGCCACGTGATAAGGCAGAATCAATGGACAAGCCGGGCTTATACGAAGCCGCTCGCGTACGGGCACACCCTTTGCTTCCAGCTCCTTGAGCTCTTTCATCAGAGCTTCAGGAGAAAGAACCACGCCGTTGCCAATAAAGCAGGTGACGTTCTCGCGCAGGATTCCTGACGGGATCAGGTGCAATACGGTTTTTTCACCATCAATAACCAGTGTATGGCCCGCATTGTGACCGCCCTGGTAACGGACGACGGCAGCGACCTGATCGGTCAACAAATCCACGATCTTGCCTTTGCCCTCATCGCCCCACTGGGTACCGAGGATGACTACATTCTTGCCCATTTCAGCTCTCGCCTCATTCGAATTTGAACGGCCTGCTCGGCCGTTGAATCAATTTTCCAGCTTTTTTACCTGCCACGCACCACCCTGCCACCGCAAGATACGATCGCAGCCGTGCTCGACTGCGTCGGCGTCAACCTGACCCGGCAAGGCAACAATGACGCGCTCACCCTCGCGACGCAGCTTCATCACTTCGCGTTGCAAGCCAGCCTCGTTCGCATAAGCTGCCCATATGGCACTTGAGCGTTCGGTACCGGTGGCAATATTGCCGCGCTCAACCAGCAGTCGCAGGTCTGTCGAAAACCCGGTTGCCGGGCGCGCACGACCGAAGTCCGAGCCGATGTCGTCATAACGACCACCCTGGGCAATACTCTGGCCCAGTCCGGGTATGTAAGCTGAAAAAACCACGCCGGTATGATAATGATATCCGCGCAACTCACCCAAATCGAAATACAGGGGTATCTCCGGATACTGGCGAGCCAGGGTCTGAGCAATTTCAGCGAGATCATCCAGCGCGGCCATCACCGACTCTGGCGCACCATCAAGCAGCACATGCGCACGCTCCAACACCTCAACACCGCCCGACAACTCAGCCAGACTGCAGAGCATCGCTGCCAGGGAAGATTGGCTTTGTCCCAGGGGCTCGGCAATCGCCCGGACCTCATCTACCGCCTTACGCTGCAACGCGTCGAACAACGTCTGCTCGACTTTCTCATCCAGACCAGCTGCCTGCGCCAGCCCGCGATAGATACCTACATGCCCGATATCCAGATGCGCACCGCGCACACCACAACTGGACAGGGTTTCGAGCATCAGTGTGATAATTTCGATGTCACTGGCACTGGACGCATCACCATAGAGTTCAGCACCCAGCTGAATCACACTGCGCGCCGTAGAAAGCGTCCGCGGCCGAGTGTGCATGACGCTACCGCAGTAGCAAAGCCGACTCGGACCTTCGGCACCCAGCGTGTGCGCGTCAATGCGCGCGACCTGTGGCGTGATGTCGGCCCGCACGCCAAGCATGCGTCCAGACAACTGATCGATCATCTTGAAGGTTTGCAACTCCAGATCGTGTCCAGCACCGGTAAGCAGCGATTCTACATATTCGATATGGGGGGTGATGACCAGGTCATATCCCCAGGAAGAAAACAGATCCAGCAGTTGCCTGCGTGCGGTCTCGATAAGTGCGGCCTCTTCGGGCAGGACTTCCTCGATGCCCTCGGGCAACAGCCAGCTATCAACAGTTGGCATTTTCACAACCTTTCCTACATGGTGAATACAAGTGTCCTGCATCAGGGAGCATCAACGCACCAGATACAGCAAAAGAGTGCCGATCAACATACTGCAGAACCCTACAATTCGTAGCTGACTGTCGCTGATCTGAGCCACGCCAGTCAGCATGCGCTTCCAGCGATCTGGGGCCAGGAATGGCATCAGCCCCTCAATGACTAGCACCAGACACAGTGCGGTTGCCAGACTTTGCCACATCGACTGCATTCCCTGTACTGGCCAGACCGCATCAAGCCCTGCAGAGTCGGACGACGGTCACAAAAAAGCCGGGAAGACCCGGCTGCGCGATTGTAGCACGTTTTTCCCTGGCCACACCCGCAAAGGCTGAGGGTGTGGCCAGGCTTTACCTAGGGAGCGCTGCCGCCCTGAAGATAGCGGAAAAACTCACTGTCGGGATCAAGAACGAGGATATCCGACTTGCTGGAGAAACTTTCACGATAGGCCTGAAGGCTGCGATAGAAGGAATAGAACTCCGCATCCTTGTTGTAGGCTTCAGCATAAATCGCAGCCGCCTGCGCGTCGCCATCACCGCGAATCTGCTCGGCCTCACGGAAAGCTTCAGCCAGAATAACCCTCTGCTGCCGATCAGCGTCTGCACGGATACCTTCAGCCAACTCGAAACCCTTGGCTCGGTGCTCGCGAGCTTCACGCTCACGCTCACTGCTCATACGCTCGAACACGCTACGGTTAACCTCGGTAGGCAGATCGATAGCCTTGACTCTGACATCAAGAACCTCAATCCCGAGCTCACGACGGGCACTGGTATCCAGCACTGTCGTGATATCCGCCATCAACTGATCACGCTCACCGGAAACGACTTCGTTCAAGGAGCGGCGGGCGACTTCGTTACGCAAACCCGATTCCAGCTGGCGAGACAGGCGATCTTCTGCCAACGCACGCAATCCGGACGTTGCCGTGTAGAAGCGCTCGACATCTGCGATTCGCCATTTGGCGTAGGAATCGACCATCAGGGCCTTCTTTTCGAGGGTCAGATAACGCTGGGTAGCGGTATCCAGAGTCAAAAGCCGACCATCGAACAGACGCGCCTCCTGCACAAAGGGCAATTTCAAATGCAGGCCCGGCTGTACGTCGGTTTTGACCACTTTACCGAATTGCAGGACCAGCCCGCGTTGAATTTCACTGACTACGAAAAAGCTCTGCCAGCCGACCACAACGACTATCAAAGCCAGGATCAGACCGAATATTGTCTTGTTGCTCATCAACGAGTCTCCCTTGAGCGCGAGTCACGCGGCGGTGTCTGCTGGGACTGGCGAGTAGCAGCATCATTGGCCATCGAACCGGAGGGGGCTGAAGCCGAGCCTGAGCCGGCATTACCGCCTTGCTGCATCAACTTGTCCAGAGGCAGATAAAGCAAGTTATTGTTGCCATCACCACCCGACACAAGAATCTTGCTGGTATTGCTCATGACGTCCTGCAAGGTTTCAATATACATACGCTCACGCATGACCTGAGGCGATAAACGATATTGAGTTACCAATTGGTCGAAGCGCTGAGCCTCACCATCTGCACGGGCAACAACCTCATCGCGATAACCGTTGGCTTCCTCGAGCAGTCGCTGTGCCTGACCACGGGCCTCCGGAATCACGCCGTTGGCATAGGACTCGGCCTGGTTGCGCACGCGCACTTCATCCTCACGGGCCCGAATCACGTCGTCAAAGGCATCCTGCACTGCGGAGGGCGCCTGGGCACTTTCGATGTTCACCTGAACAACTGTGATACCGGTGTTGTAAGTATCCAGATAACGCTGCAGCCGCTGAGTGGTTTCGACACCCATCTGCTCACGACCTTCCGTCAGCACCTGGTGCATAGGGGTAGAGCCGACCACGTGGCGCAATGCGCTCTCGGTTGCGTGGCGCAGGCTGGTCTCGGGATCCTCGACTTCAAGAATAAATTTCTCGAGATCGGATATCCGGTACTGAATAGCCACCGGCACTTCGACAATATTTTCATCCTGAGTCAGCATCTGACCCTGCTGTCGATACGAACGCACCTGAGTAACATTGCGCTGAAATTTTTTCTCAATAGGGGGGAAGTACAAATGCAGGCCGGATTCGACTGTGCGGTTGTATTCACCAAAGCGCAGAACGATGGCCTGCTCCTGCTCATCTACCGTGTATACGGCAAAGAACAACCAGACAGCGACAAACGCCAGGGCAATAATACCCAGCACTGCCTTGGGAAAACCCTGACCGGAACCGGCACCACGATTGCCGCCGTTATCACCACCGCCTTTCTTACCACCGAACATGCCGTTCAGGCTGTCCTGTAGCTTGCGCAGCGCTTCGTCAAGATCAGGTGGTCCCTGCTTGCCACCGCGATTGCCATTGTTTCCGCCACCACCCCAAGGGTCTTGATTCTTTCCACCACCAGGCTCATTCCAGGCCATAGCGTTCTCCGTTATTCGTAAACTTGTGTGCGTCAAGGCTCTGAAGCCTCTCCGCTTATCTGATCAAGGGTACAGCATACCGCGCTTGACGAGCGAATCGAACGACGCCTTTATTGCAACGCATGTTGCTCAATAAAAGCGTCCATTTGCCAGCCTTCTCGCTTGAGCAATCGATTCAGATCACTGCGCTGCAATCTGAGATCAAGCTGTTGGCGTCCATCATCAGCAATACTCTCGCTGACAACCGCCCCGATCTCGTAAAACTGGGCACGCAGACGCGCCTCAGCGGGCTCGAGCACAACGGACTCCTGAATCACATCTACCGATAGACGTTCAGCCATTGCCTGAGCCAGTAACTCAAGACCCTCACCACTTTGCGCTGATACCCATACCCTTACCGCCAGACCATCTTCATCCCGCTGAATATGCGGTTCCACTAAATCAAGCAGGTCGACCTTGTTGTAGACCTCAAGCATCGGCAGCGTCGCGGCACCAATCTCGCCGAGCACTTTCATCACCTGCTCTATATGTGAGGTACGCTCGGGGTCGGCGGCATCAATCACATGCAGCAGAAGATCGGCCTGGGCAGATTCCTCAAGAGTAGCCCTGAAGGCTTCGACCAGTTTGTGGGGCAAATGCCTGATAAACCCGACCGTGTCGGCGAGAATGGTTGGACCAATGTCGTCGAGCTCAATTCGACGCAGAGTCGGATCGAGCGTCGCAAAGAGCTGGTCAGCCGCATAGACCTCAGATGTGGTCAGGGTATTGAAGAGCGTAGACTTGCCTGCATTGGTATAACCAACGAGCGATACCACCGGTATCTCCGCACGTCTGCGAGCTCGCCGAGCCTGTTCTCGTTGGCTGCGGACTTTTTCCAAGCGCCGGGTAATCTGCTTTATGCGTTCACGCAGCAGACGACGGTCGGTTTCGAGCTGCGTCTCGCCTGGGCCTCGCAAGCCGATACCACCTTTCTGACGCTCAAGGTGGGTCCAGCCGCGGACCAAACGGGTACTGAGGTGGTCTAACTGGGCAAGCTCGACCTGAAGCTTGCCTTCATGGGTCCGAGCACGCTGGGCAAAAATATCAAGAATGAGACCGGTGCGATCAATCACCCGACACTTGAGTTCACTTTCAAGATTACGTTCCTGACTGGGCGTAAGAACGTGGTTGAAGATAACCAGGTCGCCCTGATGTTCTCCAACAAGAGCTTGCAGCTCCTCGACCTTGCCGCTACCTATCAGAAAGCGAGGGCTGGGCTGGTGTCGATTTATGGTAAGAAAGGCAACAGTCTCCGCGCCGGCCGAATTGGCCAGCTCGATGAATTCCTGAGGATCCTCCCGAGTGCGCTCGTCCATCCCTTCGAGGTGAACGAGTATCGCCCGCTCACCACCTTCATGGCGCTCAAAGAACAATCAAGCCTCCGGACAAATCAAGGATTTTCCAACTCAGCCTCTTCACTGCCGCCCTGAACGGGCAAGCGCACCGGACGTCCCGGCACAACAGTGGAGATGGCATGTTTATAGACCATCTGGCTGACGGTGTTCTTCAGCAGGATAACGAACTGGTCAAATGATTCTATCTGGCCCTGCAATTTGATGCCGTTGACCAGATAAATGGATACCGGAACACGTTCCTTGCGCAGAACGTTCAGGTAAGGGTCTTGTAATGAATGCCCTTTTGACATTGCCTTACTCCTTATGGGAACCGTATTTATATGCATTAATTCAATGCGTTATCACCACCCGGCCCATTATCCATCGGGCGTAGTGGTGCAATTATCAACATGACCAGCCAAAGCAAAAACCCGCACGCTGCCAGAATACTATATGGCGATTCGCTCAAGACGTTTCAAGGCCTGGTCAAATCTATTCGGATCCAGGCTGTCAAACCAGTCAATTTCTGCCTTCCAACCGCGTAACCAGGTCATTTGTCGTTTGGCCAATTGCCTGGTAGCTATTATCCCGCGTTCGACACTGTCGTCTAGCGAGAGTTTCCCATCAAGGTAGTCCCAGAGCTGCCTGTAACCCACTGCCCTTATAGAGGGCAGGGATGGGTTCAGGTCGGCTCTGGCATACAGGGACTCGACCTCTTCGAGAAATCCCTGCCGCATCATGACGTCAAAACGACTGGCTATTCGATCGTGCAAAACCCGCCTTTCAAGGGGAGCAATGGACATATAGTGCATAGTATAAGGCAAAAAGTTATCGTGGGAGCCCTTCGCTTCCGCTTTTTCTATGCTTTCTCGGCGATGCCATTCAGACAGGCTTATACCTGTCAACATGTATACCTCGTAAGCACGCTGCAGGCGCTGTGGATCATTCGGATGAATGCGTTGTGCAGCCTCTGGATCGACAGCAGCAAGCCGCGCATGCACACCTTGCCATCCCTCGCTCGCAGCTATCTGCTCGATTTCCTTACGGACCCCGACATCAGCAGCGGGCATGGATGCGAGTCCTTCAGCAAGCGCCCGGAAATACAGCATGGTGCCGCCCACCAGCAAGGGTATCCGACCCCGCGCAACAATATCGCGTGTGAGTTCGAGGGCATCGGCACGAAATCGCGCCGCAGAATAGCTTTCGCTTGGGTCGAGAATATCAACCAGATGATGCGGATAGCGCAGCAGGGTATCCTTGTCAGGCTTGGCGGTACCTATGTCCATACCGCGATAGATCAGCGCCGAGTCCACGCTCACCAGCTCACAGGGATAGCGATCAGCCAGATGCATGGCCAACTCCGTCTTGCCGGAAGCCGTTGGCCCCATCAGGCAAATGACGGGCGGCAGCAGATCGCTCATGGGGCTATCACCAGCAACAGGTCAGCGACCACGCAGAAACAGCTTATCAAGGTCGCTCATACTCATTTTCGTCCAGGTTGGGCGGCCATGGTTGCATTGGGCGCTGCGCTCTGTTTGCTCCATATCACGCAAAAGAGCGTTCATTTCCGTTAGTGTAAGCCGCCTGTTGGCGCGGACTGAACCGTGACAGGCCATGGTGGAGAGAAGTTCGTTGCGGTGCGCCTCGATACGGTCGCTGGTGCCATATTCGAGAAGGTCACTCAAGACATCCCGGACCAGCTGCACCGCATCTGCCTGGCGCAATAGCGCCGGTATTTCGCGAATACCCAACGTTTCAGGCCCCATCCTCTGCACCACAAAGCCCAGGCGGGAAAACCAGTCGGCATGTTCTTCTGCACAATCCACTTCCCGCTGACTGAGAGCGACCGATTCAGGAACCAACAGAGGCTGCCCCCTCAATCCCTCCTCATTCATAGCGAGCTTGAGTCGTTCATAGGTAATGCGCTCATGGGCCGCGTGCATGTCGACAACAATCAAACCTTCCGCATTCTCTGCAAGAATGTACACCCCATGCAGCTGGGCTAGCGCATAGCCCAGTGGCGGCACGCCATGGTCCGGGCTAACCGCGAACTCACTCACTACAGCAGTGGCACTCTGGCCGGACGCGGCGGCCGAATCACCCTGAACAGGATTAACACCGTACAGACCAGGGTAGGCATCAAGGTTGCCTGCCAGCTCTCGATGCGATGGACGCTCGGGTAACGAACCAGGGACGGACCACTCTCCGCGCGACTCGTTAAGAGGCATGCGCTCCTGTCCGGAAAAGATCCCGGCCGCCTGGCCTGTCGCTGACGGCATATTGACGGGCGCTTCGCTCAGATCACTTTGCGAACGATCACCCGGGCGCTGATCTGCCAGCGCACGATGAAGCGTACTGAACAGAAAGTCGTGCACCATTCGACCGTCGCGAAAGCGTACTTCGTGCTTGGTGGGATGCACGTTGACATCAACAACAGCAGGATCCACCTCGAGAAACAGCACGAACGTCGGATGACGGCCATGGAACAATACATCGCGATAGGCTTGGCGTACCGCGTGCACGACCAACTTGTCCCTGATCATGCGGCCATTGACGAAAAAATATTGCAGATCGGCCTGACTGCGTGAAAAGGTCGGCAGCCCGACCCAGCCCCACAACCGCAAGCCGCTGCGCTCGCTATCAATAGACAGCGATTGTTCGATAAACGTCGGCCCACACACACTGGCCACACGGCGACGTAACTCCATCTCCCCATGGGCTGGACGCAAGCTGAACACGGTGCGGCCGTTATGACGCAGCGTAAAAGCCACATCAAAGCGAGATAACGCCAGGCGCTTGACTACCTCTTCAAGGTGGCCAAATTCTGTTTTTTCAGTGCGCAGGAATTTGCGGCGGGCCGGCGTATTGAAAAACAGATCACGCACTTCAACAGTGGTGCCCTGGGGGTGAGCAGCCGGCTGCATATGAGGCGCCATATCACGCCCTTCGGTCTCGACAGCCCAGGCCTGATCAGCCCCTTTTGCACAGGACGTCAGGGTCAAACGGGAAACCGAACTGACAGAAGCCAGAGCTTCACCGCGAAACCCAAGAGTTATCACCTTTTCAAGATCGTCAAGGTCGCGGATCTTGCTGGTCGCATGACGGGATAGCGCCAACGGGAGATCGTCCTGAACGATACCCTCGCCGTCATCACGCACCCTCAGAAGCTTCACACCGCCCTGCTCCACTTCGATATCGATACGCGCTGCGCCCGCATCCAGAGCATTCTCCAGCAACTCCTTGATTACCGATGCAGGCCTTTCCACGACCTCACCGGCTGCAATCTGATTAGCCAATCGAGGACTAAGTAGTTCGATGCGTGACATATCAGGGCTCGTTCCTGACCAGCATGCTGCCGGCCGGCACCGTCAGAATCTGTCCGACCCGTATCTTGTCACTGCCCAGACTGTTGGCCTGACGCAAGCCAGACAGACTCACACCAAAACGCGTAGCGATAAGGGACAGTGTATCGCCTCTGACCACCTCATATTGGCGCGGGCGCTGAGCCTGAAGCTTACCGCTGGATTTCAATGCCGCTACCCGCGTACCCGGCGGCGGGTTACGGTGAAAATAATCCCTGATGCCTGAGTGCATGGCCCGCGCAAGCGCCTGCTGATGAGTTCCGGTAACTAACTTGCGGGCTTCGCCCGGATTGGAAATAAAACCCGTTTCGACCAGAATCGACGGAATATCCGGGGACTTGAGCACCATGAAACCCGCTTGCTCAACCCGGCGCTTGTGAAGCGGAGTAATACTGCCCACCGCTGACAAGACCTGCTGACCGACATCGAGACTGGCCGACAATGTCGCTGTCATTGATAAATCAAGCAATACGCTGGCCAGTATCTGGTCCTTGTTATCCAGACTCACTCCGCCAACCCCACCGATCAGATCCGAACGGTTCTCCCGATCCGCCAGAAAGCGGGCAGTTTCTGAGGTGGCACCACTGTCCGACAGGGCAAATACGGAAGCGCCGAAGGCGCTGGCCCTGGTGAAGGCATCGGCGTGCACTGAAACGAACAAGTCCGCACTGTGTTTGCGGGCAATTTCAGTACGCTTGCGTAGCGGAATGAAATAATCCCCCGTGCGCACCAGAACCGCCTCGAAACCTGGCTCGGCATCAACCATCTTTTTCAGCTCACGGGAGATTGCCAGTACAACTTCCTTTTCACGGACGCCACCCGGTCCAATTGCTCCCGGATCTTCACCGCCGTGTCCGGCATCGATCGCGATCTTGATATTACGCTCTCCCGCCAGGCTGGCAGGCCGGCTGGGTGCCTGAGGAAGCGGCGAAGCACTGGGTGGCGCAGGGGCAGTCAATGTTTCACGCGGCTCGGCATGGTCGTACAAATCGATTACCAGACGATGTCCATACTGCTGGTTGGGCGGAAGGGCAAAACTCTTGGGGTTGACCTCCCGGGATAAATCCAGGACCACTCGCAGGTCTTTCTCGTCCCTGGGAGCAGATCGCACCCCGGTCAGAGGCGTATCACTCAGCGGCAGGCCCGATACGTCCGCGGTAAAACGGGCCCCACTGATATCAATAACCAACCGCTCAGGGTTAGATAGACTGAACAGACTGTGGTCAGCCGGCCCGGAAAGATCAAACACCAGACGCGTGTTATCAGGAGCTCGCCATAGCCTGACGTTCTCGATATCTGCCGCCTGCGCCAGACCGGCGACCAGCATGCAAATGCCTCCGATCAGCCAGCAAAGTGTTGTCCGACCTGTACTTCCGCCTCTCAAGATCACGTCTGTGCATCATCCCGTGTTTGTAATTGTCGGCATGCTGTCTGGCCATGCTCGCTATGCCCTTGCACCTCGAGCCTGCGACCAGTCGGCGTAGTGCCTATGGTAATGGTCATATCCGGGCTTGGCAAAACTCCCGCCCCCTTCTCTGGCCACTCGATCATGCACAGGCTGTCCGGGGAAAAATAGTCACGGATACCCAGAAACTCCAGCTCTTCAGGATCCAGCAAACGATACAGGTCGAAATGATAAATAGCGCTATCATTAAGCTCATAGGGTTCGACCAGGGTAAAGGTCGGGCTTTTGACCGCCCCCGAATGCCCTTGCCCACGAATGAGACCTCGACTCAGGGTAGTCTTTCCCGCACCAAGATCGCCCTGCAGATAGATTACGCCACGCGCTTGCATAGCGCGACCAATGGCCGCGCCGACCGCCTCCATGGCTTGATCTCCCTCGGCATGGATGACTTGAATCATGTTATCTCTCGTATATTGAGTAATCGACGAATTGCCATCATCAGATCGGTAGCCAGCAGGCCGCGCTGCCCCAGCGCCGCGGCCTGGTCACCGGCCAATGCGTGAACCAGGACTGCATAACGGGCTGCAGTTCCGGCCGGTACTTTCTGCGCCAGCAAGGCTCCGCAAAGGCCTGACAGCACATCACCCATGCCGGCAGTAGCCATGCCGGGATTGCCCGCCGTGCACAGTGCGACCGGCGCCCCACTCGGATCACCGCCAGCCACCAGAGTACCTACGCCCTTGAGCACCACCGCGCAACCGTAGCGCCGGGTCAGTTGCTCCAACGCCAGTAGACGGTTTTTCTGGATATCCGACGTGGACCATCCCAGCAGACGCGCGGCCTCGGCTGGATGTGGCGTGATAATACAGTTCTCGCCGAGGTCCCTGCCATCAACAAAACGCTCGGCAATGATATTCAGAGCATCCGCATCCAGAACCTTGGGCAGATCACTGCGCAATACCCGGTCCATTATGTCTTGCGCCCATTGGCTCCTGCCCAGCCCCGGGCCCACAATCAGCACGCTGGCATGACCTATGAGCTCTTCTACCTCCTGCGGATCATCCGCAGCGTGGACCATCACCTCGGGGCAGCGGGCCAGCAACGGCGCAATATGCGCACTTCGCGTTGCCGCACTGACCTTGCCCGCACCGCTGCGCAGCGCGGTTTCAGCAGCGAGCAGCACAGCGCCACCCATTCCCAGACCACCGCCGATAACCAGCGCGTGGCCGAACATGCCCTTGTGAGAGCTGCGCAATCGCGGCGCTAGCGTCTCGGACCAACCGTTGAGACTTAACCGATGCGCAACTGGTGAAGGCATTTCGAAGGGCAGATCCGCCAGCGGAGCAAAATGCAGCTCGCCGACCATATCCGGACCCTGCCCGGTGAACAATCCGATTTTCAAGGTAATAAAGGTGACCGTCATGTCTGCCTTGATTGCCTCCCCTAGCACTGCGCCAGTATCAGCGTGCAAACCGCTGGGTAAATCGACCGATACCACCGGCAAACCACTGGCATTGATTGCCCTGATCGCCCTTGCAAAGGGCTCACGCACTTCAGCATCAAGCCCGGTACCAAGCATCGCATCAAGCACCACTCCGCGAAGCAGCTCACCTTCCTGCCAGGCCATTACCTCGACTCCGCAGGCGGTTGCCAGCTGGTATGCTCGCCCTGCGTCCCCACTCAACTTCTCAGGCGCCGAGACCGCCAGAATGCGAACGTCCCAGCCCGCCATATGAGCCAGGCGAGCTACCAGATAACCGTCGCCAGCGTTGTTTCCACCCCCACAGAGCACCGTCAGCTCGCCACTATCCGGCCAGCGCCGCAGGAGCTGCTCCCACAATGCCTCAGCAGCCCTCTGCATCAACTCGCTGCCCGCAACACCACCCTCGATAATAGCCGCGTCAATGATGCGGGTTTGAGCGGCATTGTAGATACGGGTCGGTAGTGTGATGGTCATGGGCATGTTCCCTTTGGCAATGTCTGGCACAATTGTAGGTACTAATTTGCTGCCCCCCAACTATTCAGACCGGATCAGTATGACCGACGCCACCACCAACCTTTCCCTCGACCCGAACATGCTCGCAGAACGCATTCGGGAACTGGGACAGGAACTGGGATTTCAGCAAGTGGGCATCAGTGCCGCACAGATAGGCGAGCACGAAGCGCGGCTGCATTCCTGGTTGGACGCAGGCTATCAGGGTGAAATGGAGTGGATGACAAGCCACGGCAGCAAGCGCACCCGCCCCGCCGAACTGGTCCCTGGCACCTGTCGGGTAATTTCCGTGCGCATGGACTATCTGCCGGCGGATACCGCCATGGCAAAACGCCTCAAACAATCCTCACACGCCTACATATCTCGCTACGCCCTTGGACGTGATTATCACAAGCTGATGCGCCGCAGGCTGCAACAGCTGGCTGAGCAGATCCAGGCGCTGATCGGCCCTTTTGGCTACCGCGCCTTCGTTGACAGCGCGCCAGTAATGGAGCGCGCGCTCGCCACCCGCGCAGGTCTGGGCTGGATTGGCAAGAACACCATGCTGATTCACCCGAAGGCCGGCAGCTATTTCTTTCTCGGTGAACTGTTCACGGATCTGCCACTCCCGGTGGATGATGCCCAGGAAAAGGAACATTGCGGAAGCTGCAGTGCATGCCTTACTTCATGCCCCACCGACGCATTCGTCGACGCCCACGTGCTTGATGCACGGCGCTGCATTTCCTACCTGACCATCGAGCTCAAGGGCTCAATACCACTTGAACTGCGGCCATTAATGGGAAACCGTGTATTCGGCTGTGACGACTGCCAAATGGTCTGCCCATGGAACAAGTTCGCCAGGCCAACTGCCGAAAGTGACTTCAACCCCCGCCATCAGCTTGATCAGGCCACGCTGGCGAGCCTGTTCCTCTGGGATGAAGATACCTTCCTGAGTAATACGCAAGGCTCACCCATACGACGCATCGGTCACGAGCGCTGGCTGCGTAACCTGGCCGTGGGGCTTGGCAATGCAACCACCAGCATCCCGGTAATCGAAGCCCTCAAGGCGCGCCTCGATCACCCCTCCGAACTGGTTCGCGAACATGTCACCTGGGCTTTGCAGCGCCACGATCATCCAGCCTGATCAATACTTCAAAAAGTGTTCGCGGTAATACTTCAGCTCGGCAATTGAGTCATAAATATCATCAAGGGCAAGATGACTGCTGTCCTTCTTGAAACCGCTCTTGAGCTCCGGCGCCCAGCGGGAAACCAGCTCTTTGAGGGTCGAAACATCGAGATTGCGATAATGGAAGTACTGCTCAAGCTCTGGCATACCCCGGTGCAGAAAACGTCGATCCTGACAAATGCTGTTGCCGCACATGGGTGACTTGCGCGCCGGGACCCACTGCTGGAGAAAAGCCAGTGTCTGAGCCTGCGCCTCGGCGGCGCTAACATTGCTCTCTCGCACTCGCTTGGTCAGACCCGAGCCACCATGTTGTCGGGTATTCCACTCGTCCATGCCATCAAGCAGGGCATCTGGCTGCTTTACAGCCATGACCGGCCCCTCTGCGAGCACATTGAGCTGTGAATCAGTCACTACGGTAGCAATCTCGATAATGACATCATTGTCCGTATCCAGGCCGGTCATTTCCAGATCGATCCAGATGAGGTTCTCGTCGTTTGTCATGTGCTCTCCTGCAATAAGATGGATGTAATCGAGTATACGCGGCGCGTGCTACACTGGCGAAACTTCCGGAAATAGTGCGACACATGGCCAAGCGACACCTCACCCGACGCCAGAACTGGCGTATTCAGAAAATCCAGGACGAGCGCACCGTACGCGCCAGCCGCCGAGCAGATCAGGCCGAAGAAAGCATCCTCGGTGGAGACCTGGGTCCTGAGCAGCAGGGACTGGTTATCGCGCACTTTGGCGTGCAGGTTGATGTAGAAACCACAGAGGGGGCAAACGCCGGGCAGATTCGCCGCTGTCACCTGCGTGCAAACCTGCCGGCGATGGTCACTGGCGACCGGGTAATATGGCGCGCCGACAATCAGTCTGGCGGTGTCATCGTCGCCCAACTGCCACGCGAGTCAGAGCTGAACCGTCCGGATCACCGGGGTCAGCTCAAGCCGGTAGCCGCCAACGTTGATCGGCTGGTTATCGTTTTTGCGCCCCTGCCCACTCCCTACACGACGCTGATCGATCGTTATCTGGTCGCTGCGGAGCAGGCCGGATTGAGCCCCCTGCTGGTATTGAACAAAGCCGACCTGTTACTGGGTGGCGAGTTCGCTGACATCCGCTCCTGGCTGGATGTGTATGCCAGACTTGGTTACCAGGTACTCGAACTTTCGGCGAGCTCCGGGGCGGGGCTGGGAGAGTTGCAGGCGGCACTCAAGGACCATATCAGCGTATTTGTCGGGCAATCCGGGGTGGGCAAGTCATCGCTGATCAACGCATTGTTGCCGGGCGTTGATCTACGAGTAGGGGCTCTGTCGGAATCCAGCGGCCAGGGAACGCATACAACCACCACGGCCAAACTCTTTCACTTCCCCGAGGGCGGCGATCTGATTGACTCCCCCGGTATTCGTGAATTCGGACTGACCCATATCAGTCATGAAGATCTGCTGGAAGGCTTCGTCGAATTCAGACCGTTTCTCGGATTCTGCAAATTCCGCGATTGCGCGCACCTACACGAACCCGGTTGCGCCCTGCTCAATGCCGTAGAACGCGGGGACATCTCCGCCAGTCGCATCAGCAGCTATCGGCAGATACTGTCCAGCATCGGTCCGCAAAGCTACTGAGCGCCCGGCACTGACCTATGGATCAATAGACTGCGCGTTCCCGCCGTCATCGAAGAAGTTTGTCGGCCGCGGGCCTATTGATCTAGGAGTCTCGACTGGCGGCTCCTCCACGACGGGAAGCGGCGCAGGCAAGCCAATGGCGGAAGCACCCAGATTCGGATCGGGCTCGTCAGTCGAGGGCAATTCCTCGGGACCCGTTCCGCCTTCTCTATCCCCCAGACCATCAAGAATCTGATCTTCAGCGCGCTTGTTCAGCACTACAATATCAATTCGCCGGTTGATCGGATTCAAAGGATCGGCACGATCAAACAGGGCAGAATCAGCGAATCCCACTACCCTTGCGAGCTGATCTTCCGGGTATCCTGCGGCGAGCATCGTGCGGCGAGCGGCGTTGGCCCTCTCTGTCGACAACTCCCAGTTTCCGTATCCGCCTCGCCCCACAAAGGGCGCTGCATCCGTGTGACCACCTATGCTTATCTTCTTCGGGACGACCGAAATGGTTTCGCTAAGAGACAGCAGGATCTCTTCAAAATAGGGTTGCAATTGCGGACTCCCGCTGGCGAACATCGGCCGGTTTTCGGCATCCACAATCTGGATTCGGAGTCCATCCTGAGTAATCTCAAGTAAAATCTGATCCTTGAAGCGCTGCAGCACAGGCTCCTCATCGATTTTGTTCTGCAACTCCTGGAGAAGCATGTCCAGCTCGAGCTTTTCAACGCTCTCACTCACAACCCGCTCAGCCTCTTGAGCTGCTGACTCGGCTTGGCCGTCATCAGGAATACGTGACTGATCCTCCTGGATATCACTTAGCGTGCGGTCGGGCGCAACTGTCGGGGTACCGCCCAGGTCAATGGCGAAGGGACTGCCGCCCTCTTCAAAACCGATGGGATCATTGAAATAACCAGAAATCTGCTGCAGTTCCTCTGGACTCGCAACGGTCAACAGCCACATAACGAGAAAGAATGCCATCATCGCCACTGCGAAGTCGGCAAAGGCAATCTTCCAGGCGCCACCATGGTGGCCACCGGCCTTGCGGCTAATGCGCTTTACAATGATCGGCTGATTATTATCCACCTATCAGCGCCCCTTGACCGACTCTTCAAGCTCAATAAAGCTGGGGCGGTGCTCTGGCAACAGCGCCTTACGTCCAAACTCCACCGCGAGGGCCGGAGGCAGGCCCTGGGCGCTGGCTACCAGACACATCTTGATCGCCTCGTAGGTATTGGCTTCCTCGTGGGCCTCATGCTCCATCGCTGCAGCAAAGGGTCCGACAAAACCGTAAGCCGCCCAGATACCCAGGAAAGTACCCACCAGAGCGGTCGCAACCTTTTGACCGATCATCGTGCTATCGGCATCGCCCAGAATACTCATGGTAATCACGATGCCCAATACCGCAGCGACAATACCAAACGCCGGCAAACCGTCAGCAATACGCGTTACCGCATGGCTAGGGCCTTGCAGCTCCTCGGTAAGACTGGAAATCTCGACATCGAAGAGGGCCTCCAACTCGTGGGGCGCCATATTGCCCGTTGACATGATGCGCAAATAATCACAGACGAACTCTGTCATGTGCTTGTCTTTCAGAATCGCCGGATACTTGCTGAATATCGGGCTTTCCGCAGGCTCTTCGATATCCGCTTCGATCGACATCATGCCTTCGCGCCGGCTCTTGTTGAGTACTTCGTAGAGCACACCAAGCACATCCAGATAGAATGGCTTGCCAAAACGATGGCCAAAGATAATCACCGGCGCCTTGGCAAATACCTTTTTGATCGTCGACATATTGTTGGCAACCAGGAATGCGCCAAACGCCGCCCCGCCGATAATGAGGATCTCGAAGGGATGCCATAGTGCCGCAAGCTGTCCGCCGGACAGCATGAAGCCACCGAGCACGCTGCATAGAACAACCAGATAACCGCCGATTTTCAACATAAACCCGTCAAATTCCTTGAAAGTTACGAAACTACCCTGCTGCGGCAGCAAAACAGCCATGTTCACGTTATAGTCGTGTGAGTAGCCAATACCCCAATTGTAAAGCCGCAAACCCTATGAGCACAGAACAAGAAACTAAAAGCGCGGTAAATGATGATATCGGCAGCCTACGGCAAAGCCTGAATGGCTTTGTGTTGCCAATTGAAATAAAACAGCAGCAGATGCTTTGCGAACACCTCGAGAGCGAGATGCTGAACCTGTCAGAACTGACCGCCAAGCTCCTTCAGGTGCCCGCCGCCGCATTGCAGGTCTGCCGCGTGGCAGGTGAGGCTGCGCGGCGCAGGGACATTGATGTTCTGACCCTCGAACACGCCTGCAATATGCTTGGCACCCAACGCCTGACAAACATTATCAGAAGCCTGCCGGTGATTGAGGCCGAGCAAACGCCATATGCCTACCGGCAATTGCTGAGTATCAGCGAGCACGCCTTGGCGCAGGCGCAGGGCCTGTTCGCGCATCGCATGGCACGACTCTGGCACGAGGTGTCTCTTGCCAGCCTGTTGTTTCTGGCACCTTGCTGGGTTCTGGTTTACCAGCGTCCGGAAGTCTTTGCCGAATGGGACGCGCGTCATCTGGACAGCAAAGCCGCTGGCAGCTCACTCAGTCACTGGTTGCTGGACAGCGATCGTGTGCTGGGTCTGGCACAGCAACTGGCCGAGGACTGGTGGCTACCACCCTGGATCATCCAGGGTTATCGCTCCCTTGGCAGCAGCCGCAGGACCATGGTTCGGGCCTTGCACATAGCCCGCGACACCCAGCATCCCCGAGAACAGCAAGCCGCCCTGGATGGAGACCGTAGCCTCTATCAATGGCTGACGTTACCCGCCAACAGCCTGCTCATGGCAAATGGTATTGCCCTTGGAGCCCATCATGACTGGGATGCCAGACACACCCGCCGCTGGCAACAGCTCACGGCGCTATATCTCGGCCAGCAAGTTGACGAGGTACAAACCGCTTGCCATGCCAATGCGGTCTCCAGCGCCAGGGCCATTTACAAGCACTACGGCGACTCCGTTTGGCTGCCGGCTGAGGCACTGATCTGGCCTTGTGGAACACGACTGCACAAGGGTCAGGGCGAGGTAATTGCTTCGCCAGCAGTCTCCCAAAGCTCTATGGAAGAAAAACCCCTGCTTGGCGCCGCCCTCTGGCGAAAAAACTGCCAGGCGCTGGCCTCCCAGGCATCCGGCTTCTCCAGCATCGCGGCAATAGTCGACACTGCGCTGCAAGCAACTGCTCAAGGGCTAGGGGCTGAACAGTGCTGGATTGCCCTTTATAACGCCCGCAAACGCCAGCTTACTGTGTATGCCGCAAATGGTTTCACCGAGGATAAAGATCCGGTGGGTATACAGCTTGGTGACTGCCGGGGCACCGCCTGGGGCCGCTGGCTGCTAAGCAGTGCCAGTCATGACTTGAGCGCCGGAGGGCGCCGACGCAGTAGCGAAACCGTTCCGCCAGAAATGCGCCGAATTACGGGCGAAGCAACAGCAAGCCTGTTTCCGTTGCTGCACAAGGGGTTGATCATAGGATTACTCGGCTGTCAGGGCGACATAACAGGGCAGGGACCAGTTGATGAAAAACGTCGGAAAGCTTTGATCAAGACTGCCGAATGCCTTAGCCATGCGCTTGTCGGCTTCATGCAGAAGCCCTGAACCGCTATGATGCCTGCACACGAAGACTGGAGATAAGTATGCCCGAGCCTCTGTTACCACTGCTGATGGAACCCGAAGAATTCGCTCGGCTCCCGCGCCACGACATGCTGCGCCTGGTAGATCTTTCTACGCCAGACCAGTATCAACAAGCCCATATCCCGGGTGCCGTGCATCTGGCACCAGCGCGAACCGCTTCCAGCCCTCCGATCCCGGGGTTTTTGCCTCCTTATGAGCAACTTCAGCAGCTTCTGGGTGAGCTAGGTCACCATGCGGGACTTCACTATGTGATCTATGACGACGAGGGTGGCGGTTGGGCCGGACGCTTCATCTGGTTACTCGATTCGGTCGGTCATAAAAACTACAGCTATATAAACGGTGGCCTCAAGGCCTGGATACAGTCGGGACTACCGACCGAACAAACCTCAAATAGCGTCCCTAGCACACTTCCTCAACTGCATATCGAGCCCAGCCCGAGCATAAGCCTCAATGAACTGCATGGAGCTCTCAAGGACGACAATCTGGTTATATGGGATGCGCGCAGCCCTTCAGAGTACCGGGGCGAGAAGGTCCTCGCTAAAAAAGGTGGCCATATTCCGGGAGCAATAAACTTCGAATGGACCGCCGGCATGGATCCCCATCGTGGCCTGCGGCTGCGTAGCGATCTCGCGCAGCAGTTAGAGGCGGTGGGTATTACACCTGACAAGCAAATTGTTACCCATTGCCAGACCCACCATCGCTCCGGCTTTACCTACCTGGCAGCAAAAATTCTTGGTTATCCACGCGTCAGAGCCTATGCGGGCTCCTGGTCCGAATGGGGCAACCATCCCGACACTCCCGTCGAATCCTGAGGAAACCCAATGCGCGAACGCTTGTTTATCATCATGCAATACCTGCTGCCCCAGCACCTGATTTCCAGGTTAGCCGGCTGCGTAGCCGATTGTCGCTGGCCATGGCTGAAGAACGCTTTTATCGGCTGGTTTGCCAAACGATACCAGGTTGATATGACCGAAGCCGTTCAGGAGGACCTCACCGCATACCCCTGCTTCAATGATTTTTTCACCCGCAAGCTGAAAGATGGCGCGCGCCCGTTAGACCCGGCCGCAGACAGTATTCTGTGCCCCGCCGATGGTGCAATAAGTCAATTGGGAGCCATTGAGCATGGCCGTATTTTCCAGGCCAAGGGTCAAAGCTTCAGTGCCCTTGAATTGCTCGGCGGCAGCCCAGAGCATGCAGCTATGTTCCAGGGCGGTCAGTTTGCTACGGTATATCTTTCTCCCAGGGACTATCACCGAGTGCACATGCCACTGGGAGGTGTACTTCGGGAAATGATCTACGTGCCCGGCAAACTCTTCTCGGTCAATCGCAGTACTGCCGAAAATGTGCCTGAACTGTTCGCACGCAACGAGCGGGTTGTATGCCTGTTCGACACTGATGCCGGACCTATGGCGGTGGTACTGGTCGGTGCGATGATCGTCGCCTCAGTGGAAACCCCCTGGGCCGGACTGGTGACGCCGCCTCGACGTCAACTCAAAGCGCAGGCCTATGGACAGGCTGCACCCAGCCTGAGCCGAGGCGAGGAAATGGGGCGATTCAAACTTGGCTCAACGGCCATTGTACTATTCGGCCCAGGGCAAACTGGTTGGGACGACTCCCTCAAGGCCGGGGACGCAGTGCGCATGGGGCAGAGCATGGGACGCGTCAACAGCAACTGAGTGCCAACCGCTCCTGTTCAGGCGCGGTCAAAGCCGAACGCAATCACCTGATCGATGCGTTCGGCTCCCAGCGCCAGCATTACCAGTCTGTCTACTCCAAGCGCGACCCCAGCAGAGGATGGCATGCCTGCGTGAAGCGCCTGAACCAAAAGATCATCCATCGGCAGAACGGCCCTCCCAAGATCCTGACGCCGCTGCTTGTCCGCACCAAACCGCCGACGCTGCTCCTCAGGGTCAGTCAGCTCCAGATACCCGTTGGCCAGCTCCATCCCCTTGACGAACAATTCGAAGCGCGCAGCACTGGGTAAAACGTCATCGTCTTCGACAATTTTGGCCAGTGCTGCCTGCGACGCAGGAAAGGCGTACACCAGGGTTGGCTCGATCAGAGTGGGCTCGATGCAGTGCGAGAACAGCAGCTCAAGCCAGCCATCGCGGTCCAACTCCCCGACAAATCCACAACGTTCGAGCCCTTCCCTGGCAAGCTGCTCATCGGAGCAGCAATAGATATCCAACTCCAGTATCTTGGCAAAAAGCGCTGCATATCCAACGCGTCTAGCCGGTGCACATCCCAGAATATCGCAGACCAGCTCATCAACCTCGTCCATCAAACGATGATGATCAAAGCCCGGCCGGTACCATTCCAGCATACTGAATTCAGGATTGTGCCGCCCTCCACTTTCACCATTGCGGAAAACTTTGCACAATTGCCATATCGCCCCACTACCAGCGGCGAGCAGCCGCTTCATGGGATATTCCGGGGACGTATGCAAATAGCGCCAGCTGGACGGGCCTCCGCCGTCGGGAACAAAAGCAGTAGAAAAGGGAAATAGCTGAGGATCGCTCACCGCAGCAACCGAGAGAACGGGTGTATCCACCTCCAGCACCCCCTTTGCAGCGAAAAACTGACGTATCCTGTCAACCACCCTTGCACGGCCACGCAGAGCCTCGATCGACGCTGACGGTTGCCACTGCTGCATGCTTATTCTCCGCACCGGAATGAGAAAACCGGAGCCAGGCCCCGGTTTTCATATTACATATCAGGCACCTCAAAAGGCGCCACAATGGCACTGCAGGTCAGGCGCGACCGACGTAATCACCGCTACGTGTGTCAACCTTGAGCACATCGCCGACGTTGATGAACAAAGGCACCTTGACCACGGCGCCAGTCATCAGCTTGGCAGGTTTGGTCCCACCACCGGAAGTATCGCCGCGCACGCCCGGATCAGTATCGACCACTTCAAGCTCAACGAAGTTGGGTGCGGTTACGGCGATGGGTGCACCATTGAACAATGTCACCTGGTAAATAACCTGCTCCTTGAGCCAGTTACTGGCATCGCTGACAGCCTTTTCATCTGCACCAACCTGCTCGAAGGAACCGTCGGTAGCCATGAAATGCCAGAATTCGCCGTCGGCATAGAGATATTCCATCTCGCGGTCCATGACGTCCGCGCCTTCCAGGCTGTCACCAGACTTGAAGGTACGGTCGTTGACTCGGCCGGTCTTCAGATTGCGAATCTTGACCCGGTTGAACGCCTGACCCTTGCCCGGCTTGACGTACTCGTTCTCGATAATCGCACAGGGATCGCCATCGAGCATCACCTTGAGACCCGGCTTGAATTCGTTGGTAGAATAATTGGCCATACATTTCCCACTGACAGTTTGAACGGAAGATCCGGTAACGCGCAGAGCAAAGCTCCAGCCAGCAAACCCGGACTGTGCCCGGCGTATTGAACCTTCGTCAGACGAATGCCCAGCCACCCATGCGCGGAAAACCCCAATGATACATGTATCTTCGACGCCTGTTGAGCCCGCAAGCTGGCAAAATCTGCTCGCCACGAGCATCACGGATCCCGCTGAACTGCTGCGCAGGCTCAATCTGGATCCTGATCTGGATTCACACATCCACGCGGCAAGTCGTGAATTCGCCTTGCGCGTGCCCGAGCCCTACCTGGCCAGGATGAGGCCCGGAGACCCGGACGACCCTCTGCTCAGGCAAGTATTACCTATTGGCGAGGAGCTGCGGGAACAGCCCGGCTATGTGCTTGATCCCCTGGGCGAGCAACACGCCAATGCCCTGCCAGGTGTAATACACAAATATCATGGCCGACTTCTGTTGATTGTCAGCGGTGGCTGCGCGATCAATTGCCGCTATTGCTTCCGTAGACACTTTCCATATGAGCAGAACAACCCCGGCACTGCTCAATGGCAGGACGCGATTGACTATATACGTCAGGATATGAGCATCCGTGAGGTCATCTTCAGCGGTGGTGACCCGCTGGCTGTGAATGACCGGCGCCTCGCCTGGCTGACACGAGAAGTTGCTGCCATACCCCATGTGCGACGTTTGCGCGTGCACACCCGGCTCCCCGTGGTCATTCCCCAACGGGTAACTGACACGTTGATTGACGCCCTGTGTGGCACGCGCCTGCCGGTCACAATGGTGCTGCATTGCAACCATGCCAATGAAATCGACGGGGATACGGCGCAGGCAATTCAACGAATGCGTGCAGCCGGCATGACATTATTGAATCAGGCGGTACTGTTGCGGGGCGTCAACCACAAGCTCGAACAACTGATCGATCTGAGCGAAGCACTGGGCGATCAGGGCGTAATACCCTATTATCTCCATGTACTTGATCGGGTTAGAGGCGCACACCACTTTCATGTGGCCGACGCTGATGCCCAGCAGCTGGTTGGCAGGATGCTTACTCGTCTCCCGGGGTTTCTAGTACCCCGACTTGTACGCGAGGTCGCCGGAGAAGCGGCCAAGGTGCCAATTCACGTAGACCTGGTATCAGCATGAAGCGTCTCGCGCTTGACTGAGTTCCATGGCAAGCAAGCTGCCTTGGCACAACAGACGCAAGAGCTTCGCGCGAATAGGGGTTTGCTGCTAGAGTATTGACGATGCCGCCTTCTTTTCGCATATTCGGAATCCGCTCAAAAAAAAGCGGGACTCAGACTGGAACGTTTGATAGGGACAAGACCGTTATGGATAGCAACGCCCAAAAGCTGAATTTGCGTATACCTCAGCAAAATCTCAAATCCTTGAGCTTTGCCGAGAGTAGCGAGAAGGGCATTGTCCACTGGATCGCCAATCTGCCCAAAGCAAACATTGGCGAGACTGCCCGGCAGCTGTATCAGGGGCTGATAGAAATCAATCAGCTCGACATTGCACCGGAGAAACGCCTGGCGATCCTCGAAAAGATACGCCCGGAAGTTCATTATGTTTGTAGCGCCCTGTCAAAGTACTATCTGGGCCAGTCGATAGTGCTCGAGGACAAGCCACGCAAAGTCGCCAACCTGTCCCAGTCTCTGCAGAATCATCTGGCCAACGGCTACAAGATAGTCGTGGCACACGAACGTCAGGTCCGCTCGCGCGATCACAGCGCCATTATCGGCCTAGCGATCCAGCGTGCCATGCGCGGCCTGTGCGGTCCGCTGCTCAGAGCATTTCAACTCTACTGCCCGGTAGCTGACGGCGTATGGGTCGAACTGCATCAGCTGTATCAACTGGCCCGCAAGCGGGACTTGCACCTGCAGCCAATTCAGGACAACGAAAGCCTCGAAGGCAAACCTCTGAGCATTGAACAATGCTATCTGATAGCTCTGCTGATGGGATCCGCCAGACCCAACCAGATGCGCCAGAGCGCCATGGGCAGACTCTTTGCGGTCCTTGAGGACTGGTCCAGGCTAGCCTCACTCGTTTCGCCAGAAGATCCAAAAGCACTTTTCATCATCAATCCCACGATGGACTGCCCTCCCCGTTACCGCTCCCTGATACGCGATGAAAACTTGTCGGAAAGTCTCGGTCTGAGTACCGATCGGCTGGTCGGAGCGATCAAGGAATACATGCTCAACGGCGAAAGCCAGATTGCCTTGCGTGTTCCAGATGGCCTGGGCGTCGAAATGCTGCAGCACCTTAGCCAGTCCTGGGGAGACCTTGCAGAGCGCACTTTCAATCGCGTGCCTGGCCGCGGCTCGCTGAAGATCAGCATCGGGATGAGTGCTACGCACTTTCGCATCGCACAGAGCTCTTTCGCAAAGTTCATCAGCGCAGATGAACACGATATGAACCCATTCTCCGACTCAGCCCAGAGAGCCCGCCAGGAAGGCTGGAGCGGTGCGTTCGACGGTGGTACATCGGTAGATTGGGAACCGCATGGCGTGGAGCAGATTCATTACAATGAACTGGGTGACAACAGTTCTGATGAGGGCGAGGAGCATTATCCGATACACGCCCTGCCCATCGTCAACCACAGCCCCGGTGGATTTTGTCTGACCTGGCCAAAAGAAGTACCCAAACAGCTGCAGGCTGGTGAACTGCTTGGCGTTCAGGAAGAAAGCGATCAGGACTGGAGTCTGGCTGTAGTACGCTGGATTCGTCAGGTCCGGGGCGGTGGCACGCAAATGGGTGTCGAGTTGATTGCCCCGCATTGTACGCCCTGCGCGATCAAACTGATCCGCAAGACGGGGCAGCCCAGCCAGTATCTGCGCGGCCTGATTCTGCCAGAGGTAACGGCTATAGACCGTCCAGCGACTATCATTACCCCGAGGATGCCGTTCAGCGTCAACAGCAAGGTAATGATCCTGCAAGGGAATCGTGAGAACCGTGCACATCTGACTGATCGTATTGCAGCCAGCGGCAGCTTCAGCCAGTTCGAGTATCATCTGATTGAAGAGCCCGGCGATAACAAGAACAAGCCTCAACCTGTCGGCTCGGCACTCACGGTGAGTACCGATGATGACTTTGACTCCCTCTGGAAGTCTCTGTAAATTCAGGTCTTATAAATAACGGGTCGCGTCGGCCCTACTTAAGTCTGGAAGACCATGGGCACCGATACTCACGCCATCAGATTATTGATTCTGGATGACTCGCAGAACAACGCCGAGCGCCTGGTCAGCATCCTACGAAATGCCGGACACGCAACCCGGGCACATCGAATCACCTCGGTTGAAGATTTACAGGAATCACTGCAGCAGAACTGGGATCTGTGCCTAGCAGCGGCGGAAACCAGCTTCATGGGCGCCAATGATGCCCACGCCATGATCATCCGCCAATCACGTGACATTCCCTTCGTACTGATCACCAGCGACATGACCGAAAGCACTCGCGCTGACGCCCTGATCCAGGGCATGCAAGATGCTGTCGCAGACTCTTCCGACGCGCTACTTGCCCTTGTTGTCAAACGCGAGCTTGCCAGTCTGTCGGCCCGTCGCCAGCAACGCATTGCCGAACAGTCACTGCGCGAAACCGAGAAACGTTGTCAGCTATTGCTCGACAGCTCGGTTGACGCGATTGCCTACGTTCACGACGGGATGCACATTTACGCCAACCGGGCCTATATTCGGCTGTTTGGCTATGAGGATGCCGACGATCTGGCTGCCGAGCCCATGGTGGGGCTCATAGCGTCAAAAGACCAAACTGAATTCAAAGCCTTCCTGCGCCATTACAACGACAAGGGCGGGCAGAACGAGATGCGCTGCTACGGCATGGATGTGGATGGAAAGCAGTTCCCTGTCACGCTGAGTTTTTCCCCTGCCAGCTATGATGGCGAACCCTGTACCCAAGTGGTGATCCGCGTTGAAACGGCCAGTGCCGACTTCGAACAGAAGCTCAAGACTCTGGCCAGCCAGGATCTGGTAACCGGCCTGTTCAATCGCGCCTACTTCCAGGAAGAGCTGGAACGCGTCAGCGAGCAGGTAGTCCAGGGTGGCATGGCCAGCTCGCTGATCTACATGAGCGTTGACAGCTTCAGCGCCCTGCAAACCAAAATAGGGATCGGCAGCGCCGACCTGCTGCTGGCCGATCTTGCCCAGATACTGCGCAAGGCCTTCCCGGAATCGACACTAATCTCGCGCTTCAGCGACGACGCCTTCAGCATTCTGCTCAATGGCAAGGAGCCAGAAACGATCCTCAAGGCCCTGGACAACTTGCGGGACAAAATCGAGGCGAACCTGTTCGAAGCCAGCGGAAAAACCCTGCAAGTCACTGTAAGCATGGGGGTTTCCTCGATCAATGAGACCAGTCCCAAGCCTGAGGAAGCAATCGACCGGGCCCATCGCCTGGCCGAGCAGGTCAGTCAGGCAGGGGGCAACGCGATCAAGATCTTCAATCCCCTGGAAGAACTGGCAAACCAGGCAAACCGGGGCAACCTGATTGCGTTGGTAACCCATGCCCTGGAGACCAACGGTTTCAAGCTGCTCTTTCAGCCCGTGATCAGCCTGCGTGGCGACAACCACGAGCATTATGAAACCTACTTGCGCCTGCTCAACTCCCAGGGAGAAGAAGTACCTGCAGCCGAGTTTTTGCCGGCCATAAACGATGCCGGCCTGGCAGCTCAGATAGATCGCTGGGTCATTTGTCAGGCTATACGCCTGCTTGCCGGACAACGCGGCAAGGGATCTGATACCCGGCTGCTGATCAATCTCAGCAGTGCAAGCCTGCAGGATCCTCAACTGGCCCATTGGGTCTCGGGCCTGCTACAGGAAAACCGGCTGCCCTCCGACTGCATCATATTCCAGTTCAACGACGCCGATGCCAACACCTATATGAAGCAGGCAAAGGTTTTGACTGAGTCGCTCAAAACGATGCACTGCAAGGTGTCACTGAGTCATTTTGGGTGCGCGCTCAATCCTTATGCGGCTCTGAAACACCTGCAAGTCGACTTCATCAAGATAGATGGCTCCTTCACCCGAGAACTGTCGGACCCAGATGCGGTTAAAACGCTGAAGGAAATGGTCGGCACCCTACACGGAATGGGTAAGCTGACTATCGCCCCCTACGTAGACAGCGCAACCATGATGCCGACCCTCTGGCAGGCCGGAGTCAACTATATTCAGGGGCATTATTTGCAGTCGCCAACCGACAGCATGAATTACGACTTCTCCGCCGAGTAATCGGTGGCTCAGAAGCCATCGCGGTCGCGGAACCCCAACAGATACAGAATACCATCCAGGCCCAGCGTCGAAATTGCCTGCTTTGCAGACTGTTTAACCAGAGGCTTGGCCCGGAATGCTACGCCCAACCCGGCGATGGACAACATCGGCAAGTCGTTGGCACCGTCACCTACTGCAATGGTCTGTTCCAGGCTGATGCCTTCACGTTGAGCCAGCTCGCGCAGCAAATCGGCCTTGCGCTGGCCGTCCACAATCGGTTCCACAACGTCGCCAGTGACCATCCCGTTTTCGATCTGTAGCGCATTGGCGTATACGTAATCGATCCCCAGTCGCTTCTGCAGCCCTTCGGCAAAGTAACTGAAACCGCCTGAAAGAATGGCTGTCTTGTAACCCAGCCTGCGTAACTGACTGATCAGAGTCTCCGCTCCCTCAGTCATGCGAAGTGAGCTGGCGACCTCCTCCAACACGGTTTCAGGGAGTCCTTTCAGTAGCGCCATACGCTCACGGAAACTGGCTTTGAAATCCAACTCGCCACGCATGGCACGTTCGGTGATCTCAGACACCTGTTCACCGACACCGGCTGCCTTCGCCAGCTCATCAATCACTTCAGCGTCGATCAGAGTGGAGTCCATATCGAAGACCACGAGTCGACGGTTGCGTCGGAAAACACTATCCTGCTGGAAGGCAATATCGACGTTGAGCTCCTGAGCGATGGTAAGGAACTCCGCACGCATGCGGGCTGGATCGCCAGGCTCGCCGCGAACCGAGAACTCGATACAGCCCTTGCCCTGATCAGCAGGCAAACCCTCGGGAATGCGTCCGGACAGGCGGTCGATATGATCGATATTCAAACCATAGCGTGCGGTAATTTCGCTGACCCTGGCTATGTGATCAGCGGTTACCCGGCGGGCAAGCAGGGTCACTATGTGCCGAGGCTTCCCCTGGCCAGTAACCCAGCGACCGTACTCCTCTGTGCTGACTGGCGTAAAACGTACCTGCTGATCCAGCTCGTAGCCACGAAAGAGCACATCCTTGAGAACGTCGGCCATGACTTCGCCGCCATCCATTTCCACCAGAATGCCAAAGGACAAAGTGTCGTGAATCACAGCTTGTCCGATATCCAGGATATTCACTTCTGCGCGGGCCAGAATACCGGTAATAGCAGCTGTGAGGCCGGGCCGGTCCGGGCCGGTTATATTAATCAGCACAATTTCCTTCAAAATACCCGCTCCAGTCTCAACTTGATAATGGGCCCATTCTACCTGCAATTGGCTACCAGCTCACAGATGCAGCCTTTTGCGGTCTGGCAGGAATAGCTATACTTCGCGCAATACGCCTTCAGGCACCGCTTTGCCGTCACCATTTTGACTTGCGGCCCCTTTTGTTCACTCTCTCACCGACAGAGTCATACCTTGAATCAGACACCTCCGGATTCCGACAACCTGTTTCTACGCTGCTATGCCGCCTGGCGTGCCCACAGCACGAAACTGACCGGCCGGCTGCTATTACTCGTGCTCATTCCACTTATGGCAATCGTTGTGCTGCTGGGCATTGCCAAGGTCCAGCTTCATGTTGATGTTGCCGATCAAGCCGACGCCATCGGCGGTGAACTGGCTAGACAGATCGCCGCCTCGGTGTCAGACCCGCTGGCAGCGGACGACCAGTTGAGTCTCAACATTCAACTGGCACAATGGAAGCGCAATCCCCTCGTAAGTCATATCCGGCTGTTTACAGCCGAAAATCGCCTGATTGCCGAAGCCGGAAGCGAAACTGGGCGCAACAAGGTAGCGCCCGGACAAGGTCAGTTCGACGCTACAGTTTATTTTCAGGAGGCTATGGTTGGTCAGGTTCAATTGCACCTTGCGGCTGAGCCCTTTGTCGGTCCTTCAAACAATGTGCTGTGGCGTCTGTTCTGGGGTGCCTTGATAGTGGCGCTACTGGCTGGACTCGTCGCCTGGCGACTGGGCAGCGGCATGCGCCAGACTGTGCGCGGGCTCGGCCTGTGGTATGGCGATTCCGGACAACCGATACCAGGCGCCCAGCGACAGGACGAGCTGGGCGAACTCGCACGTACATTCGAAAAGCGCCGCATTGTCGATCTGCCGCCAGAACCAGAACCAGAACACTCGATCGAACAACCGACCGCCCATATCGCAGATGATCAATCGGAAGTTACCGATCCCATAAGCAAGAAATCCGCTCTGGAGTCGGATAGTTCGTTGGCTGACGACCCCCCACAGATCGAGACAACAAAGCCCAGTGATCCAACGGAACAAGTCGACCAGACACAAGGGCTGACAAACACCAATGACTTTAATGTCGAGGTATCTCAAGAAGAGTCAGCATCAGACCAAGCAACAGACGCCGGTTCACAAGAGCCGATACCGCAAGTCCCGAGCCAGCCAGAATCAGCAATTCTGGCCGTCAGACTGGGCAACCAGGAAGCACTCAGGCGCCTTCCGCGTCCGCGCCTGATGGCACTCCTTGAACGCTACCGGGAACAATTGCAGCGGGCCTGTGAGCTATATAATGGCCACTTGCACACCCTCCATGATGGCACCAGCCTGCTCGTGTTCCATGCCAGGGAGTGTCGTCAGGACGAATTGACCCATGCCCTCTGTTGCGGGGAACTCTTGCGCGTAATGGGCCATGAGCTTCAAGTCGAAATCGCCGATACGGGAATCACGCTGCACGTACAACTGGCGATCGGTCACAGCGAGGATCTGAGATCTGAATCAGATAAAAGCCTGGCTGGCCGGGCTGAATGCCTGGCTATTCTCGACATCGTCCAGCACAGCCGCAACCTGCTTTTGCTCGACGCCAGTCTGGCTGACAGTGGCGCTCTCAAGGAGCGGGGCATAGTTCGCCGACTGGCCAGCCAGCCGGGGATCTATTGTATCGAAAGACTCAGTGGTCCTTACCAGGCCATGCTGGAACGCCAACTCACACACTTTTACCATCAGCGTCCGAACTGACAGTACCCTTTGCCTGCTCGATACTGACCTGGTCCACCTTCTGAAAACCCCGTGGCAACTTGTTGCCACGCCGGCCCCGCTCACCCCGGTAATGCTCCAGATCACTGGGGCGCAAAGTCAGCGTGCGTTTGCCGGCAGTCAGCACCAGGTTCGCCTCGCGTGGCAGCACAGCAATATCGAGCACAAATTCCTCGCGGGTTTTCACCCGAGCCGAGGGCACGGACAGAATCTTGTTGCCTTTGCCCTTGGCCAGTCTTGGCAGATCGGCCAGGGGAAAGACCAGTAACCGTCCTTCATTCGACACTGCAACAACCTGATCTTCCTTGTCGTTGGCTATCGCAACTGGGTTCATCACCTTCCCCCCCTCTGGCACAGAGAGCAGTGCTTTACCGTTTTTGTTCTTCGCCTGCAGATCTGCACCCTGGGCAACAAAGCCATAACCTGCGTCTGATGCCAACAGGTACAAAGCTTGATCATCTGGCATCAGGACGCTTTCAAAGCGCGCGCCCGGCACTGGATTGAGCCTTCCAGTCAGCGGCTCCCCCTGGCCACGCGCGGAGGGTAACGTGTGTGCCAACAGCGAGTAGCTGCGACCGGTCGAATCGATAAAGACAACCTGCTGATTCGAGCGCCCGCTAGCCTGCGCCAGGAAGGCATCCCCCGCCTTGTAAGCCAGGCCTGTACCGTCTACATCATGGCCCTTGGCACAACGCACCCAACCCTTTTCCGAGAGCACTACGGTGACCGGCTCCGATGGCAGCAGCTCGGTCTCTGAAAGTGCTTTCGCCTCGCGCCGCTCCACCAGCGGTGAGCGACGATCGTCTCCGTAAGTCTCCCCGTCAGCTATGAGCTCATCGCGCACCAGGTTGCGCAGCAACTTGTCACTTCCCAGTAATGCCTGAAGCTTGTCTCTTTCCTCAGCCAGAGCATCCTGCTCACCGCGGATCTTCATTTCTTCCAGGCGGGCTAACTGGCGCAGACGCGTGTCGAGGATGTAATCGGCCTGCAATTCACTCAGAGCAAAACGGCTCATCAGTTCGGCACGGGGATGCTCCTCGGTACGGATGATATGAATCACCTCGTCCAGATTGAGCATGGCTATCATCAGACCTTCCAACAGGTGCAGGCGTGCCAGCACCTTGTCGAGGCGGAACTGCAAGCGACGCCGCACCGTCGAGATACGAAAGCCCAGCCATTCACCGATGAGTCCGCGCAGGTCTTTCACGGCGGGCCGGCCATCAGTGCCAATCACGTTCATATTGACGCGGTAGCTATGCTCGAGCTCGGTAGTAGCGAACAGGTGCTGCATCAGCTCTTCGGCATCCACACGGTTGGAGCGCGGCACAATCACGATACGGGTTGGATTTTCGTGGTCGGACTCATCACGTAAATCGGCAACCATCGGCAGCTTTTTTGACTGCATCTGTGCGGCTATCTGCTCCAATACCTTGGAGCCGGAGACCTGGTGCGGCAGTGCCGTTATCACAATATCGCCATCTTCACGTGTCCAGACCGCGCGTGCTTTGACCGATCCACGGCCGCTGGCATACATCCTCAGCAGATCGCTGCGTGGCGTAATGATTTCAGCTTCTGTGGGGTAGTCTGGGCCCTGAATGTGCTCCATCAACTCGTCGAGTCCCGCTCCGGGATCATCAAGCAGGCGCACACAAGCCGCTGCGACCTCACGCAGATTATGGGGAGGTACATCGGTCGCCATACCCACAGCAATCCCGGTAGTGCCATTGAGCAGCAGATTAGGCAGCCGGGCGGGTAGCACCATGGGCTCATCTAGGGTGCCGTCGAAATTAGGTTGCCAGTCGACCGTGCCCTGCCCTACTTCAGTCAGCAATACTTCGCTGTACCGTGCCAGACGGGCCTCGGTGTAACGCATTGCAGCAAAGGACTTGGGATCATCCGGAGCACCCCAGTTGCCCTGGCCGTCTACCAGCGTATAGCGGTAGGAGAAAGGTTGAGCCATCAGCACCATGGCTTCGTAACAGGCCGAGTCACCATGGGGGTGATACTTACCCAGCACGTCACCAATGGTGCGCGCGGATTTCTTGTGCTTGGAGGTGGCGCTAAGCCCTAGCTCGCTCATCGCATAGATGATGCGTCTTTGTACCGGCTTGAGGCCGTCACCGATATGCGGTAGCGCCCGATCCATGATCACGTACATGGAGTAGTTGAGATAGGCTTCCTCGGTAAAGGCCGATAAAGCCCGGCGCTCAACACCATCCATACTCAGATCCAGACTGTCACTCATACATATCCTCTATTGGGCATAGCTCGCGGGATGACCCGCCAGCGTCTGTCAGCGATGCTGACGCAATATCAACTCACCGCCGCGCTGGGTAAAATCCAGCTGACGCAGCGCGCTCATACCGAGCAATATTTCCTCGCCATCCATCCCGGGCACAATACCCGCGTTCACGTCATTGAGCAGGATCTCCCCCAGCTGCAATGTATCGATATTGGTGGTGAAGCTATCGGCCGTACCATTGGCTGTGCTGACCGCTATACGTCGTCCTCTGGGCAAGTCCAGACGGTTGGCGACGTTAGCGGGGATTGCAACGAAGGTCGCGCCGGTATCCAGCAGGAAGGTTACCTCGCGGCCGTTTATTTCGCCTGTCATCAGGTAATGTCCCTGGGGGTTGGACGCCAGGCGCACTTCGATACCGCTGTTGGTCGTAATCGATTGAGGCGCTTGATTGGGATTGAGTCGTCGCTCTTCCACGCCGGAAAACCACATGGCCGCCAGACCGAGTCCGATGACCCAGGCCAGTATCATCATGACCTTGCCCATGCGTTGTGTTGATCCGGTCTCGCTCAATTATCAACCTCCCAGGCGGTGAAGTCGCCTCAACCGCTGATCACAACAACACTTCGGCCATATCACCCTTGCTCTCCAGCCATACCTTGCGATCAGGCGCGCGCTTTTTCGACAGAAGCATGTCCATCAACGCTTCGGTTCCAGGCATATCATCAATGGTCAGTTGCACCAGACGTCGAGTATCGGGAGCCATGGTGGTTTCACGTAATTGCAGGGGATTCATCTCGCCCAGGCCCTTGAATCGCGTTACCTGGATCTTGCCCCGCTTGCCTTCGGCTTCGATACGATCAAGGATGCCCTGCTTTTCTCCGTCATCCAGGGCGTAGAAAAGTTCTTTCCCAATATCGATGCGGTACAGAGGCGGCATCGCCACAAACACGTGGCCGGCGGCAACCAGTGGCTGAAAATGCTTGACGAACAGGGCACACAAGAGCGTTGCAATGTGCAGACCATCCGAGTCGGCATCAGCAAGGATGCAGATCTTTCCATAACGCAACTGCAGCAAATCTGGCGAGCCTGGGTCCACCCCGATGGCTACGGCAATATCGTGCACTTCCTGGGAAGCCAGCACCTCGCCCGAGTCCACCTCCCAGGTGTTGAGAATCTTGCCACGCAAGGGCATGACGGCCTGAAACTCCTTGTCCCGCGCCTGCTTGGCACTGCCCCCGGCTGAGTCACCCTCCACCAGAAACAGCTCGGAGCGGCGGCTATCCTGACCTGCGCAATCAGCCAGCTTGCCCGGTAATGCAGGGCCCTGGGTGATGCGTTTGCGCTCGATCTTCTTGCCTGCCTTCAGCCTGCGTCCGGCGTGATTGATCGCCAGCTCGGCGATTTGCATGCCAATATCGGCGTGCTGGTTCAGCCATAGACTGAATGCATCCTTCACCACGCCGGAGACGAAAGCAGCGGACTCACGTGAAGACAGCCGTTCCTTGGTCTGACCGGAAAACTGCGCTTCAGCCATCTTCAGCGATAAAACGTAGCTCACCCGCTCCCAGATATCTTCGGGCGCCAGTTTGACGCCACGCGGCAACAGGTTTCGAAACTCGCAAAACTCGCGAATTGCCTCAAGCAGACCGGCACGCAGACCATTGACGTGAGTGCCGCCCTGGGCAGTAGGAATCAGGTTGACGTAGCTTTCCTGCACCAGGTCGCCGCCTTCAGGCAGCCAAAGTACGGCCCAATCGACTGTCTCCTGGCGCGCCTTGAGGCTACCGGTAAAAGGTTCCTCCGGCAGCTTGGGCCATTCGGCACAGGCATCCATAAGATAATCACGCAGACCGTCTTCGTAGAACCATGTGTGCTGCTCGCCGGACTGGCGGTCGTCAAACTCGACCGTAAGACCTGGGCACAGCACCGCTTTGGCCTTGAGCAGGTGCTTCAGCCTGGTGATGCTGAATTTGGGGGAATCAAAATAATCGGGGTTGGGATGGAAGGTTACCGTGGTGCCGGTATTGCGTTTGCCAACAGTGCCAACAACCTCGAGCTCACTGACTTTCTCGCCATTTTCGAAGGCCATGGCGAATTCCTGGCCGTCCCGACGAACCCGAACGTCTACACGCAAAGAAAGCGCGTTAACCACGGAAATTCCGACACCATGCAGGCCACCGGAAAACATATAGTTCTTGCTCGAAAACTTACCGCCCGCGTGCAGCCGGGTAAAGATCAATTCAACCCCGGATATGCCTTCTTCGGCGTGGATATCGACCGGCATCCCGCGTCCGTCGTCAGATACCTCCAGCGCATTATCGGCGTGAAGAATGACCGATAGCCGGCGCGCATGGCCAGCCAGGGCCTCATCGACGCTGTTGTCGATGACCTCCTGGGCCAAGTGGTTCGGACGGGTGGTATCGGTGTACATCCCCGGGCGGCGGCGCACCGGGTCCAGACCACTGAGAACTTCCAGTGCATCGGCGTTATAGGTCGATTGAGACATGGGCTGTCTGGGTATCCTTGATTCTTGCAATGCGGGGGAGATTAACATTCAGGGGGAGGTAACGTGCAATCCGGTTGCGTCCCCCCGACCGCGATCCATTTATCTAGATGCATTGATCTCAATTAATTCAGGCATGTGCCTTATCAATATCCTACCGCGCCCGGATCAGGTAAGAAACGACCTGACTCCAGACGCGAAACTCGTGTTTCAATGTGCCCGTCGGGCATCAACCTGAGCATACGATAACCGGGCGCCTGCGTATCCGTCGCAAAATCAGAGCTGTGTCTGGCGAACTGCACGCAGGTTGATGGCGTAGCCAGCAGGCGAATCCCGTCCCGCTGCTGATCCAGCTCCTGATGAATATGTCCCCAGAGCACCAGTTTGACACGTTCGGCGGCCTGCAATCGCGACCAGAAATCCTCCGCGTTGAGCAGCCCCAGCGGATCCATCCAGTCGCATCCAATGGGTACCGGATGATGGTGGAGACAAACCATCACAAAACGTTCGTCTGCGCTATCAATGGCCCGCTGCAACCTGTTCAATTGCTGCCCTGACAGATGACCAGGCACAGCGCCGGGAATGCTGGAATCGAGTAGAACGATGCGCCAGTTACCAGCATCAACCCACTCCTCACTCAGACCCTCGTCAGTCCCCAGGCGGGCCATGATACTGGCGTCGTCATGATTGCCGGGTATCCAGTAACAGGGAGCCGGCAGCGGCTCGACGGTATCTATGAACCGGCGGTAGGCTCGCTCGTCGCCGTCCTGTGTAATGTCGCCCGTGGCCAGCACGAGATCTATCTTTGGTACCTGATCCAGTACCAGGTCAACTACCGCGCGCAAGCTGGCATAGGTATCCAGACCAAGCAGGTCTGCATCAGGGCTTGCGTAAAGATGTGAGTCCGTAAGCTGTACGATGCAAACGGCCTCTGATTGGTTTCCTATCGGTGACGACATCAATCACCCGCTCCTGATCACTGTACTGCGCCTATAATGGCAATAAGGTGGCGCTGATTCCAGCGACTGGTTAACAGCCTGAGCCTCCGCAGGGTGGCGAGCCGCATTTTAGCGTTGAATGATAACAGGCTGGTCACTGCGACCATACTGCTGGCAGTAACCGAGCCACTCCCCGAGGAACTGATTCAACTGGAATTTTTCGTCCGGCTGCAGCATCTGTTCGTTCGGATAAGGGTAAACCCCGCGAAAACGCCGCCGATTATAGGCAGCAACCACCTCCGCCATTCCCGCATCGTGATACAAGCGTACCTCCATGCTCGGTGGGGTCAGCCATTCATGCTCACGCTGATGTGTCAGGCGCAACGTCGTGGTGTAACGGCAACGCTCGAGCACATGCAGGCTCAGACTTTGCGGTTGACCATCCTCTGCCTCGACAAGCAGTCTCAGGTAATCGCTAGAGGCCATATCCGGCATCAGGCTGATCAGCCGCCAATAATTGGCTTCACATACGGCCTGAAGACCAACCAGATCAACCTTGTAACGGGGCTTGCGCAGGGCGTTCATGGTCGAGCCCCCGCTTCTGCACGAAGACGCGCAGCATGCATGCTCAGCCATTGCAGACCGATTATGCTCGCCGCGTTATCAATCTGACCTTTTTCCATCGCGCTGATCGCCTCAGTGCGCGACCAGACGCTGACGCGAATATCTTCGCCTTCGGTCTCAAGACCATGGATGCCGCCGACGCCCCTGCTATCGACCAGCGCACAGTACAGGTGTACCCGCTCGTCGCTGCCGCCGGGAGAGGGGTAGTAACGCACGATCGGCAGCAATTGCAGCAATGTCAGATCAGCCTCTTCTCGCGCTTCGCGATGGGCTACCTCTTCCGGACTCTCGCCAGCATCGAACAAGCCTGCAACCAGTTCGACCAGCCAGGGACGCTCGCTTTTGTCCAGGGCGCCCACCCGCACCTGCTCAAGCAGCACCACGGTGTCTGCCCAAGGATCGTAAGGGAGCACGCAGACGGCATCGCGGCGCACAAAAAGCTCGCGCCTGAGCTCGGGCCCCCAGCCACCGCTAAAGAGGCGATGGCGGAGCGTGAGAATATCCATCCGGTAGAAACCGCTAAAGCCGGTTTCCCTGCGAATGATCTCCACATCGGCGCGTGTAAAAGTGTCCAACCAGAAGCCCCCAAGGCGATGTATGCGTTTGATTACCTAAACTCGCATACCTGCCGGGGCTTCGGCAAGGCTTCAGACCTTTTGATACAACTGTGAACCGCTGGATCTGAACTCCGCAGACTTGGCTTTCATACCCTCCTCCAACGCAAGATCGACTGCTTCAATGCGCTGGCCAGCCGCGTATTCACGGACCTCCTGAGTGATTTTCATCGAGCAGAACTTGGGCCCACACATGGAACAGAAGTGGGCGACCTTGGCCGAGTCCTTGGGCAACGTCTCATCGTGATAGCTGCGCGCCGTGTCAGGGTCCAGACCCAGATTGAACTGGTCTTCCCAGCGAAACTCGAAACGGGCCTTGGACAAGGCATTGTCGCGAATCTGTGCGCCAGGATGCCCCTTCGCCAGGTCTGCAGCGTGCGCCGCAATTTTGTAAGTAATAATGCCGGTTTTCACATCGTCACGATCCGGCAGCCCCAGGTGCTCCTTGGGGGTCACATAGCAAAGCATCGCACAGCCGAACCAGCCGATCATTGCGGCGCCAATACCCGAGGTGATGTGGTCGTAGCCCGGCGCTATATCCGTAGTCAAAGGCCCCAGGGTGTAAAACGGCGCTTCGTCACAGCATTCGAGCTGCTTATCCATGTTTTCCTTTATCAACTGCATTGGAACGTGACCGGGGCCCTCGATCATTACCTGAACATCATGCTTCCAGGCAATCTTGGTCAGTTCGCCAAGGGTTTCCAGTTCACCGAACTGGGCCTCGTCGTTGGCGTCGGCGATGGACCCCGGTCGCAGACCATCTCCCAGGGAGAAAGACACGTCGTATGCCTTCATGATTTCGCAGATATCTTCGAAATGGGTATAGAGAAAGCTTTCCTTGTGATGTGCCAGACACCACTTGGCCATGATCGAACCCCCGCGCGAAACAATGCCGGTGACACGCTTGGCCGTCATCGGGACGTAACGCAGCCGCACGCCAGCGTGGATGGTGAAATAATCGACGCCCTGCTCGGCCTGCTCTATCAATGTGTCGCGGAATATCTCCCAGGTCAGGTCCTCGGCAACGCCGTTGACCTTTTCAAGTGCTTGATAGATCGGCACGGTACCAATAGGTACGGGTGAGTTACGGATAATCCACTCACGTGTTTCGTGAATATTCTTGCCGGTGGACAGATCCATAATGGTGTCCGAACCCCAGCGTATACCCCAGGTCATTTTTTCCACTTCTTCTTCAATCGAAGAACCCAGCGCCGAATTACCGATATTGCCATTGATCTTGACCAGGAAATTACGCCCTATGATCATCGGCTCCAATTCCGGATGGTTGATATTGGCTGGAATGATCGCTCGACCCCTGGCCACTTCTTCACGAACGAATTCGGCCGTAATCTCCTGCGGCACTGACGCCCCAAAGCTCTGACCTGGGTGCTGATTAGCCAGCAATCCGGCATCACGCGCCTGCTGCAGCTTCATGTTTTCGCGAATAGCGATGTATTCCATCTCAGGGGTGATGATGCCCTTAAGCGCGTAATGCATCTGAGACACGTTACGACCTTTTTTCGCCCGACGAGGGTGCCGCACATGGGCAAAGCGCATCCTGTCCAGGGCCGGATCGGCCAGGCGCTGCCTGCCGAATTCGGAGCTAAGACCGGTAAGGATTTCGGTATCATCACGCTCTCCGATCCATGCACCACGCACGTCCGCCAGTCCAGCGCGCAGATCGATATTGACCTGCGGATCGGTGTAAGGGCCTGAGGTATCGTAAACGGTTACCGGCGCATTCTTCTCACCACCCAGGTCGGTGGGAGTGTCGGCAAGACTGATCTCACGCATAGGCACGCGGATATCCGGACGTGAGCCGGTTACGTAAACCTTGCGCGATTTCGGAAATGGCTGGGAAGCGGCGCCATCGGCGCCAGAGGTAAGAATGGCAATATCGGACTGCTGAAAACTCATTATTGTGCTCCGCTGCGTTGTGGTTCGCAGGGAACCGAAACGGCAGGCGGCACGGACCCCGAAGGTCTGCGGGCAGGCACGCATCTCGATTCCTACGCCGGTATAAACCGGATCAGGTTCAACGGGTATTATCTCAGCCCTCGGCAAAACCGCAGGCACCCCGTCAAGATGAGTAAAAAGCTTAACATACGCCCGCTGAGAGAGTGAGAAACACTTTGTTCCGCACCAGGCCCCAAGCATTGCTTGACCCCCAGCCGACATCTCCTTAGCCTTGGCTGATTATTTCTCCCATGCGAAGGAACTCTGCATGCTGCGCCCTCTGTACGTTGCCATTGTGCTGGCTGGAGTCTCAGGCCAGGCTGCCGCCCAGGCTGACCTGATGACCGTCTACCAAGAAGCCCTTCTATACAGTGCCGACCTGGCCGCAGCCGAGGCCGACACGCTCGCTCGACAGGAAGCCCTGCCCCAGGCACGCGCGTTGCTTCTGCCCAATATCAGCCTGGGCGCGGGTGTATCCCGTGAACGCATTGAGATAGAGAGCCAGGGAAACGACACCTACAATACCAACTATTACCAGGCGAACCTGACACAGCCGCTATTTAGGGCAGAGAGCTGGTTCAATTATCAGGCCGCCAAGTCGGTCAGCGCCCAGGCGATGGTTGAGTTTTCCGCAATTCAGCAGGACTTGATCATTGAAGTGGCGCAAGCCTATTTCAACGTACTGCGTGCATCGGATAATCTCGCGACCGCCCGAGCTGAAGAAGATGCTTTCGAGCGTCAGCTGGATCAGGCCAGGGAACGATTCGAGGTGGGTTTGTCTGCCCGTACAGATGTACTTGAAGCGCTGGCGGGTTACGATACCGCCCGGGCCACCCGGCTTACCGCACAGACCAATCTGACCGTCAGCTACCAGGCACTGACGCGCCTGACGCTGAGCGATTACGACAGCCTGGCAGGTATACGCCATGAAATGCCCATCATGCCGCCATTGCCGGCAGATCTGCAGGAGTGGGTAGATACCGCAGCGAGCCAGAATCTCAGCCTGCAAGCCAGTCGACTGGCGGTGGACACGGCGGCTGAAACACTGCGCGGCAGCAAGGCTACTTTTGCGCCTACCGTTGACGCCTTTGCCCGTTACAACCACAGCAGCGGCGGAGCCGAACTGGGTGGTGCACTTGGAGCCACCAACAGGAACGGCGATACGGAACAGGCCAGCATCGGTATCGAGGTGACCCTACCGCTGTTCATAGGCGGAAGCAGAAGCTCACAGGTGCGAGAGTCAGGCTACCGTCTGACCCAGAGTGAGCGCCTCAGCGAAGCCAGGTTGCGTGAGGTAGTGGAGTCGACCCGGAATCTTTTCCGCACGGTAACCTCCAGTGTCGAAGAAGTTGAAGCGCGCAGGCAGGCAATCATTTCTGCAAGGGCAGCACGTGATGCTACCCAGACCGGTTACGAAGTGGGTACGCGCAACGTGGTGGACGTCCTTGAGGCTGAGCGCAATCTGTTTCGCGCAGTCCGCGACTACAACACCACCCGGTACAATTACATTATTGATACGCTGCGTCTGAAGCAGGCAGCGGGCACATTGAGCCCTGAGGACCTGATAGAGCTCTCTCAGTGGCTTGATCCGCAATATAATCCCGACGAGGATTTCATTCCTCCCTTCAATGAGGAGGAGGTTCAGAGCATGTCAATGCAACGTCCCGCCGTTGAGCGAAGCGGTTCAGTTGAGCCCAATGGCCCGGTTGAACGCAGTGGCCCGTTCGACATGGACACGGACACAGCCAATGAACCTGTGCGCAGTACATTCTGATTGACGCTTGCCCCCGCTGATCAATCAGCGGGGGTGATGTCGGATCAGACATCCATCATTGCTTAGCCTCAAGCCCTCAGCCTGACGGCGATACCATCCAAAAGACGTTGCAGCGCCCCCTGATTGTCCCTAACCACAGTTAGACCCTTGGCACCTGTCTGCCTGGCTACCATAGGCTCACTCAACAGGTGTGTGACTGCCTCTGCCAACTCGGCCTGATCCTGCACACGCTGCAGTGCGCCTGCACCTTCGAGAAGCTCGCTGATCTCAGTGAAGTTGAACGAATGGGGACCAGAGAGAATCGGCAAACCCAGTGCCGCTGGCTCCAGATAATTATGGCCACCATGGGACACCAGCGAACCGCCAACAAAGGCTGCATCTGCGCAGGCATAAAACATCAACAGCTCGCCCATGCTGTCACCGAGCAGTACCTGATCTGCTCGCATAGGCGTCTCGCCGCTGCTGCGTCGGACACACTTCAGGTCTGCATCCTCAATCAGTCTGGCCACTTCGTTAAAGCGCTCCGGGTGACGGGGTACAAGAATAAGTAACGCGTCCGGGTGCAACGCCAACACCTCCCGGTGTGCAGCTAATACCTGCTCATCCTCCCCACCGTGGGTGCTGGCCGCGATCCAGACGGGTCTCTCACCCATTTGTGCACGCAGACTGGATGCCTGATCAAGCACTGCCGGATCAGGCTGCAGATCAAATTTGATACTGCCGGTAATGGACATCGCACTCTGGTCTACGCCCAGACGAGCAAATCGCTGAGCTTCGGCCTGGGTCTGCACTGCTACCCAGTCAAGCGCGGCAAACATCGGGCGCACCAGCCAAGCCACCCGTTGGTAACCCCGTGCAGAGCGCTCTGAAAGCCGCGCATTGGCCAGTACCAGCGGCACCCTGGCGGCCTTGGCCTCATGCACCATATTTGGCCATAGCTCGGTCTCCATGATCACGCCAATGCGGGGACGGAGGCGGTGGATGAAACGGCCTTGCAGCCACGGCAGGTCATAGGGCAGGTAGGCATGCCCGACCTTGTCACCAAACAGTTTGCGAATTTGTTCCGAACCTGTGGGTGTCATACAGGTAATGGTGATGGGAAGGTGCGGATAACGCTCCAGCAACGCCTTCACCATAGGCGCAGCGGCAATGGTTTCGCCCACCGAAACCGCATGTACCCAGATACCGTCAGGGCGCAGATCACCGCCCAGGCTGAGACGTTCATGCCAGCGTCGGGCATAGGCGGGTGCCTTGCGAGCACGTATGAGCAAGCGCAGCAATACCAGCGGCATGCACAGAGTGAAAAAAACACTGTAGAGGGTACGCGTCATTGAAGATCCTCGATGGGCAAGGCACTCAGAACAGGGTTCCAGCGTGCGACTCATAGTAGCAGATGTGACCACAGGCACCGGCAGTGTCTATACTAGCCCCCTTTAGACATACACAAGCGCGCGAGCGCCGGAGTCCATGAGTAAAACTCTCGAAACCGACATCTGTATTCTGGGCGGCGGAATCGCCGGCCTGTGGCTTAACGCCCGCTTACGTGGTCTGGGCTACAGCACCCTCCTGATCGAGCGTGGTGCGCTCGGGGGCGGGCAAAGTGGCAAGTCCCAGGGCATCATTCATGGCGGCACCAAATATGCGCTTCATGGGAAGTTGACCGCCGCAGCCGAGTCTATTGCCGGCATGCCCAATCGCTGGCGAACCTGCCTGCAGGGTGACGGCGAACTTGATCTGCGCGGAGTGAATCTTCTTTCAGAACATCATTATCTCTGGTCCCCTGGCAGCCTGATCAGCAACCTGGCAGGCTTTTTCGCCAGCAAGGCTCTGCGCGGCAAGGTTGATGCGGTCAAGGGCAAGGACCTGCCCGAGGTGTTTGCCAATCCCGCCTTTCGGGGCAAGGTCTATCGGCTCGCTGAACTGGTAATCGATGTACCCGACGCGGTGAGACGCCTGAGCGAGCTGGCAGGTGACAGCCTGGTTTCCGATAGCGCACCACAGATTGAGCGTCGCGAAGATGGCAGCATCGATGCCGTGCGCATTAACGGGTATCAGATCAAGGCTCAACGATATGTCTTGACCGCCGGCGAAGGCAACGAAGCCCTTCTGCAGGACTGGGGCGTCACTCAACCAGCCATGCAGCGCCGTCCTCTGCAAATGGTACTGGTCAAGGGTCCCAATCTGCCGCCCCTCTATGCTCACTGCCTGGGGAGCAGCCCCAAGCCGCGTATGACGATCACGACCCATCCGTGCGCCGATGGGCAATGGTGCTGGTATCTGGGTGGCGAATTGGCCGAGCAGGGCGTGCAGCTCACCCCCGATGCACTGGTGAGCAAGGCCCAGCAGGAGCTTAAGGAATTACTGCCCTGGGTCGATCTCACCCATTGCCAATGGACCACCCTGCCCGTTAACCGGGCCGAACCCGCACAGAGCGGCCTGGTCCGTCCCGATACCGCCTATCTGCAGCCAGTACACAACGTGCTGGTCAGTTGGCCGACCAAACTCGCCCTGGCTCCTGATTTGAGCGATCAGGCCGTCAGCCAGCTGCATAGCCAGGGAGTGCGCCCCAGTCTCAGCGACGACTACGCGGACTTGCCCCGGCCACAGCTTGCTGCACCGGCTTGGGACATCTGTTTTCGATGACCAGTCTGCAGCCGTTTTTTCGACGCCTGGGCAGTACCGAACTGATGGTCTCCCCCCTGGGATTGGGTACCGTCAAATTCGGTCGCAATCAGGGCGTCAAGTACCCTGCCAGTTTCGAGCTACCGGATGATCGCCAGGCAAAGGACATACTTGCCCTGGCGCATGATCTGGGGATCAATCTGCTCGACACCGCGCCAGCCTACGGGATCAGCGAAGAGCGCCTGGGCGGCCTTCTCGGAAGCAGCCGCCACGACTGGGTGATATGCACAAAGGTCGGCGAGGAGTTTGAAAACGGGCAGTCCCATTTCGATTTCAGCGCGGCCCATACCCGCATGTCGATCGAACGCTCGTTACGCCGCTTGAAAACCGATTATCTCGACCTGGTGCTGGTGCATTCCGACGGAAATGACATCGGTGTGCTTGGGGAGGCAGTCTACTCGACATTGGCGGAGCTCAAGCGTGCCGGCCTCATCCGCGCCTTCGGCTTTTCAGGCAAGACAATAGATGGTGGTATTCGCGGATTGGATGAGGGTGATTGCGCGATGGTGACGTACAATCTGCAAGATCAGCAGGAAAAGCCCGTGCTCGACCATGCGTTGTCACACAACAAGGGCATACTGATCAAAAAAGCGTTGGCCAGTGGACATGTCTGCCTTAACGGTGAAGACCCGATGTTCGCCAGCCTTCAGCTCATTTATAGCCATCCAGCCGTCGCCAGTGCCGTGATTGGCACCATCAACCCAACCCACCTGCGCGAGAACGTCGCTACGGCGCTCAGGGTATTGCATCGATAAGAGGCAAGCGCATGTCACGTATCATCGCCCGCAAGGATCCGGAAGTATTCAGAACCCAGGCCATTGAAGTCAAAGCCAGCTCAGAAGTGCTCTGCTACACCCCCGTTGGCAACCCTCTGAGTTTCAGCCAGATGCAGGCCCTGCGTGAACCCATTGAGATCGACGATCCGGACAATTTCGAGCTGACCGCAGCCAACCTCGGCGTCTCTGTTGACCTGAGCCTGAACTGGCAGGACAGGCAGTTTCGGGTGCTGATTCGTCAGAAACGAACCGATCAGGGTGACAGTGTGCTCAAGTTGATCTCCGGCTATGTGCCGGCCCACGAGCTCCGCGTCCCGCTGCTACCGGTCATGACCGAGCTTGCCGAAGAGCTTCTTATTGAATGCAGCCATGGCTGGTTACAGGGCAGCTATCTCGATACCTGGCTACCGACGCCCTATGCACCACTGCTGAACCGCTGCAAGCGCTTTTCCTTCAAGCTGTCACCCAGACAATGTGGCACCCGGCCAATACTCTGCCGTGAATTGCACCTGGTCGAGCGTCCTCGCGCCTATCTGCATCTGCCAACCAACTCCCTGCAATTGGTTTACGCCATGCAGCTGGAGCTGCCGGAGAAATGTAACGACCTCACGCTCCTGCATGCAGACGAGAGACTTGAGGAAAGTACCGGCGAGCTTGTGGTAGAGATGGATTATCAGAAGCCCGAGATTTTTCTGGCTGAAATACGCGATGGCAAAGCCACTGGAGAGCTGTTCAGCCTGATCCGCGGCGAGTTGCAACTGCGTCGCCCGCAGAATCGGTTTTTCAGCGAAGCCATGGCCGCTCAAGAGGGATGGGTTGTTGACGCCAGCCGCTGCGACTGGGAAGAGGGTCTGCAGCGGCTGTGAAGCGCTTCAGTCCTTGTCACGCTCGCGGATGCGCTCGACGATGGCCGTTGTCGAGCAGCTTTCAACAAAATTCAACACCTTTACCTCACCGCCCCAGCTGTGCACCAAAGGCGCGCCTACCACCTGGTCAACACTGTAATCTCCACCCTTGACCAGAATGTCGGGCTTGAGGGCCTTGAGCAATTCCTCGGGGGTATCTTCGGCAAAGCTGACCACCCAATCGACCGCCCCCAGCCCCGCCAGCACCGTCATGCGCCGCTCCACGCTATTGATCGGCCGGCCCGGCCCCTTGAGCCGGCTCACTGACGCGTCATCGTTAATCGCAACAATGAGTCGATCGCCAAGACTGCGAGCCTCCTCCAGGTAGCCCACGTGGCCCGCATGGATAATATCGAAGCAACCATTGGTGAATACAATTCGCTCCCCGTGGGCGCGCGCATCGTCAACTGCCTGAACAAGCTGCTCCAGCCCTACCACACCCCGCTCGCTCCCCTGTTCGCGCTGAACTGCGCGTCGCAGTTCCGGCGCACTGATAGCGGCTGTACCCAACTTGCCAATAACAATCCCGGCAGCCAAATTGGATAAACCGACTGCGTTAGGCATCGCCTCCCCTGCGGCCAGGGCAGCGGCCAGAGTGGAAATAACGGTATCGCCAGCACCCGTTACATCAAAAACTTCCCGGGCCCTGGCGGGCATATGCAGCGCCGGCTCTCCGCGGCGCAGCAACGTCATACCCTGCTCACTTCGGGTCACCAGCATAGCGTCCAGTTGCAACTCCTCGACCAGCGCCATACCTTTTTCGACAAGCATCTGCTCGCTGCTGCAATGGCCAACAACCGCCTCAAACTCGGTCATATTCGGGGTAATCAGCGTAGCGCCCCGGTAAATACTGAAGTCCTTGCCCTTGGGATCGGCAAGCACCGGCACGCCGCGCTCTTTTGCTAGAGCAATCAACGCCTGATGGTTGACCAACGCGCCTTTACCGTAGTCCGACAGGATCATTACTTTGACCTTGTCGAGCAGACCGCGCACCGACTCGAGAATCGCTTTGCCGTCAGTATCGAAGGGCTCCTCAAAATCGAGCCTAATGAGTTGCTGGTGACGGCTCATGACGCGCAATTTGGTGATGGTGGGGCGATCGCTATGGGCCTGAAAATCGCAATACACGCCAGCGGCATTCAACCGCTGACGCAGACTTAGCGCGGCTTCATCTTCGCCTGTCACCCCGACCAACCAGGCCGGCGCACCCAGCGCTGCAATGTTTAAAGCCACGTTCCCTGCACCGCCAGGCCGATCCTCGATCTGCTCAACCTTGACTACCGGGACCGGCGCCTCTGGCGATATTCGATGGGTAGGTCCGTGCCAGTAGCGATCAAGCATGACATCGCCCACCACCAGCACCGGCGCCGAGTCAAAACGTGGCATGGTCAACTTCATTGGTTCTACCTGTATTCAGTCAGCCCCTAAGGGCAAATATAAGGGTCTCAGGCCTCAGCGGAGGGCTCATCCTGGAACTGCATGCTGTGCAGGCGAGCATAATAGCCATTCTGCGCAATCAACTCCGCGTGGCTACCGCGCTCTACGATTTGGCCCTGATCCATCACCATGATGATGTCGGCCTTTTCGATGGTCGACAGCCGGTGTGCTATCACCAGCGTGGTACGGCCCTGCATAACCCGGTCCAATGCACCCTGAATGTGCCGCTCTGACTCAGTATCGAGTGCCGAAGTGGCTTCGTCCAGAATCAACACCGGAGCGTCTTTCAGTAACGCACGGGCTATAGCCAAACGCTGGCGCTGCCCGCCGGAAAGCAGCACGCCATTTTCGCCAACCATGGTATCCAGACCCTGGGGCATCTTGTCGATGAACTCCTTGGCATAGGCTGCCTCCACCGCTCTCTCGATGGCATCACGGGGCGCACCAGCCAGATCACCATAGGCGATGTTGTTGGCGATCGTATCGTTGAACAGCGTGACGTGCTGGGTGACCAGGGCAATGTGCCGGCGAAGATTGCGTAGCCGAAAATCTTCTACGTCCACTCCATCGATTAAAATATGCCCTTGATCATGGTGATAAAAACGCGGAATCAGGCTGACAAGTGTCGACTTGCCACTTCCGGAGCGACCTACCAGAGCGACCATTTGTCCTGGTTGAACGCGGAAATTGATACCTTCAAGCACCTTTTTGTCGGTATTGGGATAACTGAAATCCAGATCGCGGACTTCTATTTCCCCGGAAACCCGCTCACGTTCGATAGTGCCACTGTCAGTCTCGGGCACTTCATCAAGCTGTTCAAAGATACTCTCGGCCGCCGCAATACCTTTCTGAATATTCGCGCTTACCTCCGATAGCTGACGGATCGGTTTGGGCAGAAGCGCTGCAGCGGTAATATAGGAAACTAGGTCACCCACAGTGGAATCCCCCCGCAGGAACAGGACCAGAAACATCACAACCGACATTGCACTGAAGGTAACCAGCTGCAATGTTGGAGTGAAAACCGCGCCGGTGCGCGTCATCTTCAAGCCACGTTGGCGGTTAGCCTCGCTCGCCTGATAGAAGCGGCGGGTTTCGTACTCTTCCCCACCAAAACTGCGTACTACCCGATAGCCGGAAATGGTTTCCGTAGTGACATGGGTTACATCTCCCATTGCCGCCTGAATCTTGTGGCTCTGCTTGCGAAACTTCTTGCTGGTGCTATTGACCATCACGCCGATCACCGGAAGGATCGCCATCAATACCAGCGTCAACTGCCAGTTCATCCACAACAGATAGGCAAACAGGAAAACCACCGTCATACCTTCGCGAAACACCACTTTTATGGCATCAGTGGCCGCCCCGGTCACCATGGTCACGTTAAAGGTGATACGCGAGACAAGGTGACCCGAGTTGTGGTTATCAAGATAGCGATTGGGCAAGGTCAGCAAGTTGTTGAACAGCGATGTGCGCAAGTCATGCACCACGCCAAGTGACACTTTTGCGATGTAATAGTTACCCAAAAAAGAACCGGCGCCCTGATAGAACGCAACCAGAATAATGAACAGCGGGAAGCCCCAGATCAGCGGAACGCCCAGAAACATACCGCCCGACCCCTGACTCAACCCGTCGACAAAATACTTGAGCATCCACGCCATGGCTGGCTGGCTCGAAGCGAAGATCATGAACCCCAGGATACTGATACCAAAAGGCAACCAATATGGCTTCACGTATCCCAGCAGACGCATGTAGATCCGCGCACTGGATCGGGCGAAACTTTCTTTCTCGGAATCGGACATGGGCACTTCGCGATAATGGACCGGGCCCAGAGTTTAACACAGCAACCGGGGGGCGCAGCGAGCGCTGCGAAAGTGAGGTAAACTGCCGTTTTGGTTCAGGAAAGCCCTATGCAGTCAATGAGTAGCGAGCAGTTCGCAGCCATGCGCAGAGATGCCGAGGTTGTGGAAAAGGATGGCCATGGCGAGAAGGTTCTGCGACTGAAAGACGGCTCCTATCTCAAACTGTTCCGCCGCAAGAGCTGGCTCTCAAAAACCGTGCTGTTTCCACCAGCGACGCGCTTTGCAAAAAATGCCGAGGAGCTGGAGCGTCTGGGCATACCCTGCCCTCGCATCATCAAACTGTACAAACTGACCGACCCATACCGCTCGGTGGTCCATTACGAACCTCTGGAAGGCATCACGCTCCGGCAGATGCTCAACCAGCAGCCCAGTCTTGAACAGCTCGAACTCTTTGGCATGCTGGCCGAATTCATCACACATTTGCACGACATTGGAGTCTATTTTCGCTCGCTGCACTTGGGTAATATCGTACTGACGCCCGCTGGCGAACTTGGTTTGATCGACATCTCCGACATGCGCTGCCTGGGCAAGCCGCTATCCAGACGAATGCGCAATCGGAACTATCGTCATTTGTTGCGTTACCAGAACGACTGGGCGTTGGTTAATCCTAGTGCTCGGAATGTAATTGACCCATACAGCAGAAAAACCTGATCCGCTTCTGCTGCTTTGCTCCAGGAACTGTCATGCCTTCCACTTTTGCCCAATTGAAGCAATTCTGGCATGTCGAGATACTCGACTCGAAAAAACGCTTTTCCTGGTGGCGCCTCATTCGCAGGGCGCGCCGAAGCAATTCGTCCAAATGTCTATTCTGGCTCAGGCTTTCCCAGTATCTGTACAGCCTGCCTTATCGTGTCACCCGCTCGATAGGCAAACAGATAAACAAGTCACTGACTCGGACATTCGGCGTTGAGATCATGCTGGGTGCCCAAATCGACGAGGGGCTATCACTCGGACACCCCACTGCGATCATCATCTACTCGGGTGTTCATATTGGCAAAAACTGTTGCATCCGCCAGTGCACCACCATCGGTTCAATCGAAGTGGGTAATCAGGCGATAACTCTGGGAGACAATGTCGATATCGGCGCGCATACATGCATCATTGGCTCCGGACTGGTCATTGGAAGCAATGTAAGGATTGGCGCCATGAGTTTCGTCAACAAGGACATTCCAGACGATGTTACCTACATAACACGCAAGGAAAGCTTCACCCGCCCAAACAGGACCTCCTAAACCTAAGCCAAAAGAGCTTCGCTAAGGGGTGTGCCGCGCTTTATCGGCTGGGAAGATCGTTTACCCAGTACCCTTTCCAGATGTTTGGGGGCAAGGCCATACCCGGGCCGAATGCTTCGAAGATTTTCAAGGGTAAAAGCTTCACCAGCATTCATGTCCCTGACAACATACAAAGAACGTCGGAACTGGGCGTTGCCCTGCTCGCTGGATTTCCTGCCGTAATCGACTTGCCCAAGTGCTGACCAGGCGGTTTTGCTATCCCGACACAGCTCCATCAACTCTGCAGGCTGAAGCGAAAAGCTGTCATCCGGGCCGCCTCCACTACGATCCAGCGTAAAGTGTTTTTCAATGATCGAGGCGCCCAGCACAACACTGGCAATAGCCGTCGTGTTGTCCAGCGTATGGTCAGACAAACCAGTTACCAGTCCATGTCGACGCATCATGTCAGGGATGGTAAGCAGGTTGTAATCTGCGGCAGGTGCGGGATACCCGCTCACGCAGTGCAGTATCGCCAGCTCCTGACAGCCTCCCGAGCGAGCAGCCTCGACGGCCTCCTCTATTTCCTCCGCATCTGCCATACCCGTGGAAATGATCATCGGCTTGCCGGTCTGCGCCACGTAGCGAATCAGAGGCAGGTCAATCGCCTCGAAGGAGGCAATCTTGTAGGCAGGCGTATCAAGATCCTCGAGCAGATCTACCGCGGTAGTATCAAAGGGCGAGCTGAATATGGTGATACCCAGTTCACGGGCACGGGCGAAAAGCGGAGCATGCCACTCCCAGGGCATATGGGCTTCCTGGTAAAGCTTGTAGAGCGTCTTTCCATCCCACAGCCCGCCGTGAATCTGGAACTCTTCGGAGTCGCAGTCAAGTGTGATGGTGTCAGCTGTGTAGGTCTGCAACTTGACCGCATCTGCACCTGCGATCTTCGCCTCCTCGATGATTTTCAACGCTGTATCGAGGCTACCGTTATGGTTAGCAGACAGTTCGGCGATGATGTAGGGCGGCTCGTCTGCAGCGATGCGGCGGCCCGCAATGTGAATACTGGGTGTCGTTTTCATGATGTACTCTTTTGCGCTTGTACAGTACGCCATTCCTCGGCCAGCAGGCCGAAGCAGACAATGGCATGATAATCTTTTCCATCGAAGTGCTGATCGCGCAACACGCCCTCTCGGGTGAAGCCAAGACGCTCGTGAAACCGAATGGAGCGGTCATTGTAGCCCAGCGCCTGCCCGCAAATCTTGTGCAGGCCCAGCACGACAAACGCATAGTGCAGGCCAGCAGCGCCCAATGCCCTACCAGTACCCGGCTGCGCATCCGGTGCAATATAAAAGCCCCAGTCGGCGACGGTGTCGCTACCTGTCAGATTGATTGCCAGAAACGCCCGAGGCATATCATCTACCTCGAAAACCAGCAGGTGGCGCCTGGGATCCAGGGAGGCGCGTTCGAACCACGCCCGATGCTCCTGCGTACCAATCTCATGTTGGGTGTACATGAACCGCCGTACATCCTCATGATTGCGCCAGGTTAGCACCCGTTCGAGATCAGTCTCCTTCATCGAGCGCAAGGCTGCGACCTGTGAGTTCATATCAACGCCTCCAGACGCTGTGCTACCCGCCCGGCACCGCAACCATCGGCGACGGTCGCCGCACGCTGACTCATCTCCCTGCAACGCTCGGGGCTGGCTAACAGGGTTTCGATTAGCCGCGGCAGTCTTGCTCCAATCTGCAGCGTATCTTCGATAATCTCGGCAGCACCAACCTCTTTTAAGCCTGCAGCAACGCCGGTTTGATTCGCTGCCAGCACCACCATGATAGCCGGCAACCCAAGACAGCAACGCTCCCAGGAGGTTGCACCTGCCGCACCAATAGCGAGATCACTGACTGCCATCAATTCGGCCATATCAATTACATCTGTCCTGACCTCGACCGACATAGCCAACTGGCCGGCCTGCTGTCGCACCTCCGCCAACCAGGGCGCAGTCGCACCCATAACCACCGTTATGCGGCCATCCTGGGGAAACCCTGTGCAATTCAGTGCATTAAGCACCTGCCCCGTCGCATTATGCTGATCTACGCCTCCCATGGTGATCAGCACATGACGGATATCGTCAGTACGTCGCCGCAGAAGGCTACTGGAACGCAATCGGGCAAACTCGGGTCGTAACAGCGCGTATTGACTCCCACACAACACCTCGGAGCCCTTCTTTAACCAGGGAAGGTAATCCGCTGGACGACGCCCTATGGTCTGATCGAGGAGCAGGTCGCAATCGTGTGAACGATCCGCCAGATCATCAATCACCATTACTCTGCCGCAAACCGCTTTCAGCTCAGATTCCCAACGCGAGTCCAGCGCATAATGATCGATGATCAACCAATCAACCGAACTGTCTCCTAGGGCCGCCTGGGACTGCGCTGCATCCTCGCTCCAATGGCACCCAAGCCAAGAAGAATGATCGGGTTGAACCGATCCGGCCGTCGCTCCTGATAACACCCTATCAATACCGGGTAACTGAGTAACCGCGTAACCCTTACTCCGTATGTGCGCTATCAGGTTTCCGGCATGTGACCTGGAGATAAACTGGCAGCTATGTCCGAGCTTGCGCATTGCATCAGCCAAGGTCAGACAGCGCATAACGTGACCAATACCAATCCAGGTTGCAGCATCCACCCGAAACCAGATATTCAGCTTCATCAATTAAGCCTTTTAAACCCCCCATGACAAACAGGGCCTTTGAGCAAGCTTTCTACCGAGCGTCCGTCCTCACACTCCTTGACCAAGGCAAAGATCGGGTCCAACTGTTCAAAATAAGCGTCGACCACCGACTTGGTATGTTCAGTACAGACATACACGGCGTTGCTCGCCAAATAGCCCTTGGCGAGCATTTCCTGCGTAATCAGAGTCTTGTAAGCGAGTGCATGAGGACTATTAAAGGTAAAACCGGTCAGGGCCGGCAAACCGAAGTGATTGACGCTCAAGCCGTGCTTGTCTGCCAGCTTCTGCCAGCCCTCACGGATGTTCAGACCTGTCTGGGTGATGGTTTCCCAGGATTTCTCGCGCTCCATCACTTCCAGTGTTTTCAGTGCGGCAGTTGGTCCGATGCGCTCGGTCCAGAACGTGCTGCTGATAAAGGTCGACTGCGCTGCTTCCATGACTTCACGACGGCCTATAGTCGCGGTAATAGCATAACCGTTACCCAGGGCCTTGCCGAACATTGCCATGTCCGGCTCCACGCCGTGAAGCTTGTGCAGGCCACCAAAGGACTGCCTGAAGCCGGACGTGCATTCGTCGAAGATAAGCACTATGCCGCGGTCTGTAGCCAACTGTCTGACTCGCTGCAAGAAGTTGTTTTCCGGCCCCATGTTGCGGACCACTTCCATCTTGATCACACCTATGTCATGGCGATTTACCAGCGCTTCAAGCTCGTCATAGTTGTTGTAGTTGAACGGAAAGACCGTGCCCTTAAGGTTGGCCGGGACGCCTTTAGGATCCAGACCTGGCAGCAGATGACCGGCCAGATTCGCATCATCGCCAAGGTTTGCCGACAGATACCAATCGTGCCAGCCGTGATAGCCACATACTGCGACCTTGTCTTTACCCGAGGCTGCGCGGGCGATGCGGATGGCTATGGCGTTGGCTTCACCGCCGGATCGCGCGTAACGGACCATGTCCGCCCATGGATGTAGTTCGATCAATCGCTCGGCAAGCCACACCTCTTCCGGACAATTGAAGGTCGACATATTGCCGCTGTCGATCGTGCCGCGCACCGCGTCGTCCACTTCCGGATGCCCGTAACCCAGGGTATTGGTGCCAATACCCATGATGCACATGTCGGTAAATTCGTTGCCATCCATATCCCATACGGTGCAGCCCTTGGCCTTGCTGAAATAGGCGGGCCATTGTTCAGGAAGGAACATTTCGGGACGCTTGGACAGCAACATGTTGCCGCCGGGTATAACCTGTTTGGCTCGTTTCCAGAGTTTTTGTCCGGTGCCCATGGTGGCTCCTTCGTTGCGTATTAGGGTTTGGTTAGCCTTGAACAGCTCAGGCTGCGCGTGCTGGAGCTTGAGCACCTCCTGCCATCCGAAGTGCAGATCCGGCGCGAAGTGCTGAAAGATACGCTGGACCACTTCCAGATCAGCAGGCTCGTCTACTGTCCAGCGTAACGCTGAGAGGTCCTGTGCATTGAGCATAACATCCGTCAGAAAGCGTCCCGACTCACGAAGGTAGGGCGTAACGTGTTCATGGTCGAATGGGCTATTCGTCTCCCTGGCACTACGTTCGAGCGCTGTCATGGTGAATACTTCGATATCCAGCCCATCGGGGTAGGTTGGGGGCGCAGCATTGGTGAAATAATCCACGTCGGCAGCACGGAACCGGCGTATCGCCTCATCGACCAGAGCCGGATCGACCAACGGACAGTCGCCGGTGATACGCACAATAACCTCTGCATCGCTTTGCGCTGCAGCCGTGATAAATCTGCTCAATACATCATTTTCGCTTCCCTGCACACAACGATAGCCCAATTGACGCACATGCTGTACGAGCCGGTCATTACGGGGCTCGATCGAGGTCGCAACAACAATCTCGTCAACTTCTCCTGCTCTGGCCAGGCGCTGCAACAACACTTCAATCATCGGGCGACCGCCAATGATTTTCATGACCTTATCCGGCAACCGGGTTGAGCCCATACGCGCCTGTACAATGGCAACGGTTTTCATGACAGATTCCAGAGAGACGGGTTAAGCAACGCTTCGTCGGTACAGCCAATGGCATTGGGTCGGGTCGGGCAATGCCCCCCGGCTGCGTCAATAATTTCTGCCAATTGCGTCGGGCTGTCGACACCCACTATGACCTTTTCTATCTGGGGCACTGACAGGGCGTGGCGCAGACAAGCCTGGAGCGGTGTCAGCCCGACATCATCAAGCCAGGTTTGCCAGACCTGCCAACGGTCGGTCCAGCGGTCAAATGTTTCAGGCCTTGTGCCCTCGGGCATCAACAATAGACCCTGCATAAATACCGACCTCACGTGCAGAGATGTGCCCAACGCATGCAAGCGATCCAGCCAGCCGGACTCGGCTAGCCGGTCATCCATTATATTGAATGGCGCTTGGATCAGATCGAAATGGTAACGGTCACAAAGCGCGTCAAGTTCCGCAGGCGCGTAGATGGAAATGCCTATGCGCTCAACCCGGCCCTGGTCACGCTGCGACTGCATAGCTTGGAAAAGCTCTGCGCCTCTGGCTTCAAGCAACTGGCCAGGACGATGCAACATCAGGCCGTTGACGCTTGCCACACTGAGCCTGGCAAGGGATTGGTCGAGCTGAGACGCGACCCAAGCATCCACATCTGTGCAATCATCAGGCAAAGCCGGCAACTTGGTAACGATATCGAAATCGCTCAGATCCATACTGCCCAGAACCTGTTCGCTGGTACCGTACGCGATAGCAGTGTCGAGCGTCCTGATACCCGCCAGACGCGCCCGCTCTATGATGAGGCTGGCCTGATCCCTGCGCACCTGACCCTGCTGATTGGCCACTCCGTAGGGCAGGCCGAACTGCACAGTGCCGAGCGCCAGTTTGCTAAGAGTTTCAGTTGTACTCATGCTTGAGCACCCCAAGCCAGAAGACCCCCATCCTCTTGCCATTGAGAGTTACCTGCTCGCGCAGAAAGCCTTCCACCGTATAACCACATTTCAGAAAGACCCGCAGCGATGCCAGGTTGTCCTCATAGCAACCCGCCTCTAGCCGGTTGAGACCCAGATTTGCGAATGCATAACGGCTGACTTCCCGCACCAATTCGCTTGAAAACCCTTGACCCCAACAGGTCTTTTCGCCGATGAACAGGCTGATCTGGCCGTGCTCATAGAGGGCATTTATAAAGCCCACCTTTACATTGCCTATATGCTGCCCACTCCCCTTGAGGAACACGCCAAGCAAATGGCTTCCCGGGTCGGCATTGCACTGTCGAATAAACTCCCGGCAACTATCGACTGTCTGAAGCGAGTGCCGCGTTTCAAGGTACTGGTTGACCTCAGGATCATTCAGCCAGCCTGCATAACGCTGGCTGGCATCAGCCTCGGTCAAGGGCCTCAGGAGCAGGCGCTCTGTTTCCAGGACGCTCATAGGCTTGCCCGCAACGCATCGACCACCTCGTCCTGTTGCGCCTCGGTCAAGCCGGGAAACATCGGCAGGCTGACCGCCTCGCTGTAATAGCGCTCGGCCTCTGGGAAGTCGCCAGGATTGAAACCCAGCTGTTGATAGTAAGGCTGCAGATGAACCGGGATATAGTGCAGGTTCACTCCAATGCCTTTTTCGCGTAACGACTCGAATACCTGGCGGTGACTGCGTGAGGTACGCGTCAGGTCCAGGCGAATCGGGTACAGGTGCAAGCCGGAATAGCTATCCGGATGCTGCCAAGGAATGACCACTGGTAGACTTTCCAGTTCACGGTCATAACGTCTGGCCAGCGCATGACGGGCGGCGACGTACTGGTCTAGTCGGTGCATCTGGCTGACACCCAGTGCCGCCTGCAGTTCAGTCATACGGTAATTGAAGCCCAGGTCGATCTGCTGGTAGTACCAGGGGCCGTCGGAGGCGTGGGTCATCTGCTCCGGTTCACGGGTAATCCCATGACTGCGCAGCCTGTTCATTCGATCTGCCAGTACAGCATCATTGGTCAGCGCCATGCCACCCTCTGCAGTGGTAACAATCTTCACCGGGTGAAAGCTGAAGACCGTGATATCGCTGTAACGTCCGCTACCAATGAATTCACCCTGGTATTTGCCGCCAATCGCATGGGATGCATCCTCTACGATCCGAAAGCCATAACGTTGCGACAGGGCGTAAATACGGGCCATGTCACAAGGCTGCCCACACAGATGCACTGCCACCAAAACCTTGGGAAGCCGACCAGCCGCCTCAGCGCGTTCGAGTTTGATTTCCAGCGCGACCGGGCACAGGTTATAGGTACGTGGGTCTATATCCACAAAATCAACGTCGGCACCGCAATACAAACCGCAATTGGCTGACGCGACGAAAGTAACCGGTGAAGTCCACAACAGGTCGCCAGGAGTCAGATCAAGTGCAAGACAGGCGATATGCAGTGCTGAGGTTGCGCTGTTGACGGCAAGCGCATGCTGGGCGCCGACATGCTCCGCAACCGACGCCTCAAAACGAGGAACCATGGGTCCCTGGGTGAGGAAGTCGGAGCGGAGTACCGCGACCACAGCCTCGATATCCTCTTCGGTAATCTCCTGCCGGCCATAAGGAATCATGATCAGATATTCCCGATTTTTTCGCGGTTATCGTCAATCCATTTCTGCAGATCAGCGTCAGTCATCCACTCGGCATTATTGTCGCTGGAATAGACGAAACCTTCGGCCACTTTCTTGCCGTCCTTGATACGTTCTGGCGAGTTGCTCCAATTGTTAATCACCGGCAGTATCTTGAAATGTTCCGGATACTCGTAGGTGTAATAGGCATCTTCAGCGCTGATCATCTGTTCGTGCAACTTCTCGCCCGCTCTGATTCCAACGACTTCCTGTCTGGCCTCCGGCGCGACTACACGGGCCAGGTCTGTGACCTTCATGGACGGAATCTTCTTCACGTAGATTTCCCCTCCCTCCATGTCTTCAAAGGCATGCCATACAAGCTCAACACCCTCTTCCAGGGAGATCATGAATCTGGTCATCCGCTCGTCAGTGATAGGTAACACGCCCTTGTCCCTGATCGACATGAAGAAGGGAATGACAGAACCGCGGGAACCCATCACGTTACCGTAACGCACTACAGAAAAGCGGGTACCGTGTTCGCCTGCATAGGAGTTTCCGGAAACGAACAATTTGTCCGACGTGAGCTTGGTCGCCCCATACAGGTTAATCGGACTGCTGGCCTTGTCGGTTGAGAGCGCAACAACGCCTTGCACGCCCTTGTCGATGCAGGCATCAATCAGGTTCATCGCCCCGAATACGTTTGTCTTGATGCACTCGAAGGGGTTGTATTCGGCAGTCGGTACGATCTTGGTCGCTGCCGCGTGGACCACATAATCCACCCCGTCCAATGCACGGTAAAGCCGGTCCTTGTCACGCACGTCACCGATGAAGAAACGCAACCGCGGGTCATCCTCGAACTTCTTGGCCATGTCCCACTGCTTCATTTCATCCCGGGAAAAAATGATGATCTTTTTCGGGTTGTACTTGGCCAGCGTCATGGGCACGAATGTGTTGCCAAAGGAGCCAGTGCCGCCAGTAATAAGAATAGTCTTGTTGTTGAACATATACAGGGGCCTATACGAGCAAATGAGTTTTGATAGCTTCAGCTACACGCCGGTTGGCATCGCGGTCACGGGCGCCGAACACCCAGGAAAAATAGACCTGGCGTTGTTCGGCATAACGGGCAGATTCATCGATTGCTTTGTCCAGAGAGTCGGAAAAGTCGCATTGATTGTCAACAAACTCCGACGTACCGCAATCATACAACCCAAGCAATCGATCAAGATCAGTCGGGTGCATCTCCTCACGCTTGCCCAATTGAGCCAGCGTAGCGCGTGAGAATTCCGGTGTTTCAATGAAAAATTGCGGCAAATCGTAAAACAGCGACTCTTCCGCTGGGGAGTTGGCATCCGACAACACAAGGTCAGCCACAGCTAACGCAACAGGCAATGGCTGCGAGGTCAGGTCCAGCATCGCATTACGGCGCTGGGAGATGAGCGACTGAACTCGCTTGAAGCTGGCCCGATCACGAGACCTGGAGGTCAACCCCTGACTGGGGTGCGGCCTCAGGATAAGGTTGAAGTGCGCTGGCGCAGTACGTATCAGTTGCTCAGCCACTCGCTCCCAGGAGCCGATACCGCGTCGACTGGGCGTGTACACAACTGTGCGGTTGGCAGGGTCAAGGTTCAGACCGGCTAGTACCGCACTGCGCAAGGAATCCGAGCGTTCGGGGTACTCGCAAAAAGGAAGAAATCCGGTTTCCACTGTATGCAACGCAATTTCCGGAGCAAAGCGTTCGATCATGCCCTGCATGCGAGGTCCGATCACGCACAAGAGATCAAAATGACTGTTTCTCAACAACGCGTCCCTGCTCAGCATCATGTAGGTGCCGTGGAATACAGTGCATTTTTTTGCAGCTGTGTAGGGTGCAAGGAACGACCCGTAGGGCGAACCAGTGACAATAACATCCGCTTTCTTGAGTAAACGATTGCCTTTGGCCAAAGGACCAAAATAGCGTGAATATCGCGCTGTCTCGAATTGAGGATAAAGGTTGTTTACGGCCTTCAAGGTAGAGCGGCGGCTGGACACGAATACACCAGGCAGCTGCGCGCCCACCTGGGCCAGGTGAGGCACTGCCTGAAACATCTTCGAGAAATACACTACATCGCCAGCGCTCATTCCTTCTCGTCAGCCTTTTTCACCACCAGAATATCCTCCATGATCAGATACTCCAGATCCGACCCAAAGAACATGTCCAGCGCATCCTTGGGTGAGCACACCATCGGTTCACCGCGGCGGTTCAGTGAGGTGTTGAGCACGACACCATTGCCAGTAACCCTTTCGAGCTCTTTCATCAGATCGTAGTAGCGCGGGTTATAGTCACGCTTGAGTACCTGGGCGCGTGCGGTACCGTCCTCGTGCACAACCTCGTGCACACGGCTCTTCCATTCGTCGTTCACTTCGAAGGTGAAGGTCATGAAAGGCGACGGGTGATCCATGCCGAGCATCTGCGGAGCAACAGTATCGAGCATGGACGGGCAGAACGGGCGCCAGCGCTCGCGGAACTTGATCTGAGCGTTGATGCGATCGGCCACGCCCTTGACGCTGGGGCAGCCAATGATGGAGCGGCCACCCAGTGCGCGCGGACCAAACTCCATCCGACCCTGGAACCAGGCAACCGGATTGCCCTCGTGCAGCACTTTGGCAATTTCTCCGGTGACGTCCTCGAGCTTTTCCCACTGGGGGTTGCCCGGATGACGGGCGCACGCAGCAATGATGTCTTCGTTGCTGTAGCTGGGGCCCAGATAGACATGCTCCATCTTCTCCACCGGCACGCCGTTTTGCTCCGAGATATAGGCTGCCGCGCCAACGGCGGTACCCGCATCGCCCGAGGCCGGCTGCACGAACAGCTCCTTTACTTCCTGACGGGCAATAATGCGCTGATTGAGTTTTACGTTCAGGGCGCAGCCACCGGCAAAGGCAATCTTGCCCGTTTCGCGCAGGATGTCGCCCAGGTAGTACTCCATCATCTCCAACGCCAGCTTCTCGAACAAAGCCTGCATGCTGGCGGCGTAGTGGATATAGGGGTCGTCGGCGATGTCGCCTTCGCGCTTGGGGCCCAGCCACTCGATCAACTTGGGTGAGAAGTAATAGCCTTTGCCCTTCTCCTTATAGCGACGGAAACCGATCACGTTTGCGTAATCGGTATTGATGATCAGCTCGCCATTCTCGAATTTGGCAAGGCGCGAAAAATCATATTTGCTCGCATCACCGTAGGGCGCCATGCCCATGACCTTGAACTCGCCATCGAGCATTTCAAAGCCCAGGTATTCGGTCAACGCGCCGTAGAGACCGCCCAGGGAATCGGGATCGTAGAATTCCTTGATCTTGTGGATCTTGCCATTCTCGCCATAGCCGAAAAAAGTGGTCGCGTACTCACCCTTGCCATCGATACCCATGATGGCCGTCTTTTCCTTGAAACCCGAGCAATGGTAGGCGCTTGAGGCGTGTGCCAGGTGGTGCTCGACCGGCTCAAGACGCACTTTCTTGGCATCGAAGCCCAGTTGCTCCAGGCACCAGAGGATCTTCTTGCGATAGCGATTGAAACGGCGATTGCCCATCAGAATGGCATCGAGTGCTCTGTCCGGCGCGTACCAGTAACGCTTGGCATAGTGCCAGCGGGCCTTGCCGAAGATACTGATAGGTGCAAAGGGAATGGTGACTATGTCGACATCCGCTGGTGTGATGCCCGCCTGCTCCAGACAGAACTTGGCCGATTCATAGGGCATGCGATTCTTGGCATGCTTGTCCCGCACGAAACGCTCTTCCTCCACTGCTGCAATCAGCTTGCCGTCAATGTACAGGGCCGCAGAGGGATCATGGCTCAGTGCGCCGGAGAGTCCGAGAATAGTCAATGCCACAGGTTTGCCTCGTCAGAACAGCTATCAATGTACCGGAGATTTTACACGGATACGCGCTATCGCGCCCCCTTTGCCTTGTTACGACCGAGCACGAGGACTCAAGCCCGAGCAATGGGCCTCAGCGGGGCAAGCGAGCATCGAGCCAGATAGCCAGCGGGCTGCCCGTTGGCCAGTTCCGCACCAGCCTCGCCCTGTCTTTGGCCCAGGCCGCCTGGAATGCAGATTCTGAGTTGTGCGCCTGCATACTATCCAGATCTATCAACCAGACCTGACCAGCATCCCAAAGAAGGTTCGTTGCCTTGAAGTCCCCATGACTGATCCGCGCTTCAAAGAGCTGGCTGGTCATGGCCAAAAGCGCCGCCCCCTGCTGATCGTTTGGCGGATGAAGGCCGTCTGCGCCGAAGAGCTCAAGGAGATTCTGTCCAGGACAATATTCAGTGACCAACCAGGCACGGCGGCGCAGAGGTCCGAAGCGGCTCTCTATCATCGCAAGGGGCGCTGGCGTGGCAATTCCCAGAAACTGCAACCGATGACCAGCCAGCCACGAGTGCCAGGCTCGACTCGGTCGCCAGAAGCGAGTCAGCCAGTGCAAGATGCCCTTGATGTTGTAGCGCTTGACGACCAGAGATCCTTCAGCGGTCTCGACCAGGGTGACGCTGCTGCTGCCGCCATCTTTCAGGGTGGGCGCACCCGCGAAGGGCGCATTCGGATGATCCAGAATGGGGCCCAAGGCAAGGGCCTGTTCACGCACGACAGCGGCAAAGCGGGTCCAGCAACGGCGTACTGAAAAATGCGTACAGTCACGCACCGCCTTGGACAGCCAGTCGTTCAACCGCTTGAGCCGTACCTCCCGCACCTGCACCATCAGCCGATCAGGGTTGAGCGCTCGCTCGGCGTTAACCTGCAAGTAGTCTATGAGTAACAACTCGACCAGCGAATCCCAGCAAGAGTCGAGCTGGGCGAAGAAGACTGCCAGATTTTTTTCTGCGTCTTTTGCACTCAAGGGCTGACCCTGGGACAAGGCAATGACCGCGTCACCATCAATCACGTGGACCTGGTCACCGTGCAACAGGAAATTACCCATATGCAGATCGGACTGAATCAGGCCGGCGCGATGCAAGAGACCGATACTGCTCAATGCTCGCCCTAATAAGGTTATGGCTTCGGGATTCTCAGGCGAGGGCTGTAACCTATTGGATAACCTGCCCAGCTCACTCCACATCTGCTGCAGAGTCACGGCTTCTTCAAGGTAGTCAGTACAAATAAAAAAACCTTCCGGCGCCAGCGCACCCTTGGCTAGAACACCTGGCGTCTGCAGTTGCGCCGCCTGAAGTGCAGCCAGACCGTCAATCTCACGCTGCCAGTGCTGCCTTGCACGATTGGCAATAAAGAGTTTGACCAGAACAGCTTGCCCGGCAAGCTTACCCACACCAACCAGCCGGCGTTGCGGCAACACACGCAACCAATTGGTCACCGTCAACTCCCCAGAGGGTGTCGCCAGCGTCAAGGGTAACGGAGGCGTTCGACCTGCCTCGCGCAGGATATGAATAACGCTCTGACTCAAGCTACTGATTTCCTTTGAATGCGCTTACCGATTCGTCTTACCCAAACGCGAACTTCATCGTCGACCTTGCGCTTGTCGAGGTAAGCCAACAGAAAGCTCAGCCTCTGGGTGCGCGTAGGCTGCGTCGTACGACGGTTAAGGGTGGCAAGATCGGATATCAGATCATGTTTGCCAAGCCAGCTTCGACGGGTTTTTTCCAGATCGATAAGGCGTGCCTTGGCAACGTCGGCGTCCATCCTGATAAAGATATGCTTGGCGTAAAGGCAATGGTGCACCTTACCAGACCGGTGTAAGCGACTGACGAGCGTTGCGATGGCCCTGATCAGTCTTTTCCTTTCCGTGCGTGGAAGTTTCTTCCATCCTTCAAGCCACTGATCCAGAGGCGCATAATGATCCAGAGCTTTTGTCACCAGCAAGGCACGTTGATGACCTGCATGGCGACGCTGAGCAAAGGCAACAGCCTCCAAAGCTGGAATCTTGTCACGGGCATAGATACGAATTGCTCTATATTCCCGTGCAAAGGTAGGCTCACCGAAGGGGTGCCACAGGCTCCGGGTCAGGTGATTATCCTGACGCTTGAGATAAAAGCCATGTTGTTTACCTGATTCATCTTCAAGATCCATACGATAAACCGTGCTCCAGCCACCACGAGTGGTATTTGGTGCATCTACTGCATCGAGCTTGAGATCCCACAAGGCTTCGAAGTTGTTCAAACCGTGGCGAGCAAGCAATTTTCCATTCTCGCCCGCCGCAAAAAAATCCTCGTTCATGTTCATTCCCAACCTGAATATGTAACAAGGATAACGCAAATTGCAGTTAACGACTTGGAGCTCATCGAGTAAGGCCTACTATCGCCTGAGCCCGGCACGGGTCAACAACTGCGACAAAAGGTTTCTAGGATAAGCCGTCAGGCGTTTTTTACCCGTATAAGCCAACAAAAACCGTAGCTTCTGTCCTGGCGTCGCCACATGGCTCTTGCGCAGCAGGCTACGCAAATCCCGAACCCTGTCGCGCTCGCCAAACCAGGCATGCCGGGTCTCTACCAGATCGATCAGCCGCGCCCCTGCGCCATCTGCGTCAAGCTTGAGAAAGATATGTCGCGGATAGAGGCTATTGTGCATCCGCTCGGCATTGTGCAGAGAGCGAACCAGCGCCGCAGCAGCCAGAATCAGATCCTGCCTGTCGCGCCAGGCCAGGGTTTGCCAGCGCTCGAACCACCAGGTGAGCGGCTTGTAGATATCCAGGGCGCGGGTAAGCAAGATCGCTTGTTTATGTCCTCCTTCGCAGCGCTGGGCAAAGAAGGCTGCCTCCAGTGCAGGAATACCCTGGTGCGCAAAATGCTGGATAGCGCGAAACTCGCGGGCGAATGTCGGCTCGCCCAGCGGATGTCTGAAACTGCGCGCCAACTGGTGATCCTGTCGCTTGAGATAAAAACTCTGGGGGGCGCCGTTGGCATCTTCAAGCTCGATACGCACGACCTTTTTCCAGCCCTTGCCACGCGAGGGCGCCAAACCATTCTCTGCATCACCGTAACGCCAGAGGCTGTCAAAGCTATCAAGTCCGTGGCGGGCCAGAACGTCGCGCGCATTCACTGCGATAAAGGCTGGACTGGTCATTCGCGCCCCCTGAAAAACGCCACGATAGCTTTGATACGTTTTCTGTCTCTAGCCGTCAGACGACGGTTTTCACAGTAATCAAAATAGAAGCGCAGTCGCTGGGTCCGCGTAAGGACCTGCTTGCCCAGTTTGTCGAGGCAGGCGAGGTCCTTGATGATCCGGTACTCAAGCGGCGGGCCCCACCAGAACGAGCCACTGGGGCAATCGATCATGAAAACATCGGGGTAGGTTTTTTCATCAACCAGAATATTCCGCCACTTGAGATCGTTATGGGCGAACCTCTGATCGTGCATCATGCGTGTTGCGTGTGCGACCTGCCGCGAAACATGATTGACCCAGGCAGGGTTGCGAAAACGCGGATCGTTACTTTTGGCTATCTGGGCAAGATCTGCTGTATCGGAAAGCTCTTGGGTAACCAGCGCGCCACGGAAAAAGGCACCATTGCGACGCTCCAGGCCGAAACCGACAATAATCGCAGAGGGTATACCCCATGCCTGAAAGTGCTGCAGATTCTCCCATTCCGCCTGAATCCGCGCCCTCCCGATATAACGGCGCAGATTCTTGCCTGCCCCGGTATAACGCTTGACGTAATAGTAGCGGTCGGCAACCCACACCTTATGGACAGTACTGATCGGGTCGCTGGTGATTTGCTCTCCCTCCAGTGCAAACACCGTATCGAGGTCCGCAAAGTGCTCTCCACTGACCCCGGTTGCATACTCTGGATTAAGCGTCCAACCCGTCATGCATCAGGACCCTTGGCATACTTGCGCTCGAAGCGCGCCTGAAGAAGCCCGGCCTTGGCTTCAAGCATTGCCAACAGAGCACTTTCATCAGAAAGCACCTGACGTAGCGGTCGAGCGAAATATTCGCGTAAAAAACGCAGCTTATCGCGGCGTGTGAGACCAATATTCAGTGCCGAGAAGTACAACCCGGCCAGGTCCTTGTCGCGCCAGCGACGCGGCACCTTGTTACGAATCTGGGCCCGGTGCAGATCAATCAGCGACAATTTGAAATTCTCAGCTGTTGGCTGCCTGTCGGTGTGCAGCAGAAAATGACAGATATAGCAGTCTCTATGGTTCACACCCGCCCCATGCATGTTACGGGTCATGCGCGCCACTTCAATTATCAAAGCCCGCTTAAGCGTTGGCGGCGCCGGATTGACCAGCCAGTCCTGACTGAAATCCTCAAGACTGACCGTTGGCGCGAGCTCTTCGGTAATGATGAAGGAGTGAAGGTTAGCCGGATTCACCCCGCGTTCACCGAAGGCAACCGCTGTCATGGTGGGGACCCCCGCAGCGGTAAGGACACCAATGGCTTTCCATTCCTGATCGGCACCCAGCACAGGTCGTTTCAAGGTTAGCCAGTTTTTCAGGATTTCAGCCCAGCCGACACCACGATGAATCTTGACGAAATATCCCTGACCGGCAACCTCGGTGCGCAACGTGCGCCGTGCCTCCAGTTCGCGAAACACCTCACCCTGAAGCTCCTCGACCTGGCGAAACGCATCCCGGCCCGCCCAGAGAGTGGCAAAGGGTTCGGATAGGTGCAAAGTCAAAGCGTCTCTCCCAGAATCACATCAGCAGCTCTGTCCGGCAGGCTATAAAGATCCGCGCGGTCGGCAAACGCCAGCGCATTGTCATGCCAGCGCAAACGGACTTCACGATCCTCGAGAACCTGTAACAAGGTCTTATTGAACTGGTGCTGCTCGAAGGGCGTCGGAATCACACGCCCGCAGTCCGCTTCTTCAATGTAATGTGCATAGCCACAGACGTCAGTAACCAACACTGGCAAACCCGCTACGAGCGCTTCGAGCAACACGGTGCCGGTGTTCTCATTGTAGGCAGGATGCACCAACAAATCTGCGCCCAGCAGAAAACGGGGTACGTCATCCCTACCGGCGAGAAATTCGACCTGTTTGCTCAAGCCGGCGGCCCGCGCCTGCATCTGAAACGGCTTGGCATCGTCCTGACCAATAACAATCAGCCGTGTGCGTTTGCGCAGATTCGCGGGCAGACTCGCGAGCGCCGCAATGGATCGATCCAGGCCCTTGGTCTTGAAGCCGGAGCCCACCTGCAGCAGCAGAAGATCGTCACTACCTAAACCGAATTCACTGCGAAAGGCTGCGCGCTGTGCGGCGGCGTCGGGTGGGGCTCTACGATCGGGTGCGATACCCGGGGGCAGCAGGTGAAACCGATCCTCGGGGGTACGGTAGTGCTTCATGAACAGGGGCTTTTGTACCTCGGAGATCATCAGGATCTCCGTGCCACGCTCGGGGGCAAAAACGGCGTTTTCATACTCTGAGAAATGGCGATACCGACCCCCAATGCGATAAAGAGGGTTACGCAGCGTTTGCGCTTTGTCTTCAAAGCAGGGGTCAGCTGCGTAATAGACGTCCAAGCCTGGCATCTTGTTGAATCCAACGACCCGGTCGACTGGTCGCCTCGCCAGATCCGCCTGAACCCAAGCGGTAAATTTCTCGTTACGACGATGATTGGAGAACGCTTTCACCGGCGCGACCAATACTTCGAATCCGTCAGGGACTTCACCTTCCCAGATCAGCGTGTAGACCCGGACAGCATGTCCACGATCCTGGCATACGCGGGCGATACGCATGAAGTCGCGCTGCAGCCCGCCAAAGGGAAAATACTTGTAAAGTACAAAAGCCAGTTGCATCAGAGCGCTCTCTCTTGCGCCAACAGTCCTTCCAGTTGAGTCATGACTCTGTCGGGAGACAGCCGGGTAAAGCATAGTGGTTGTTCGCTGTGCAGATCGAACTCGCGGGCATCAGCAGGCGTGGGAGTATATACGCAGCGCTTCTGCATGCACGGCGCGCAGGGAAAATCACTCGCCAGATGAATCTGAGCGCTACCATAGGCGCCGGTGAATCCGGCATTGGTTGGCCCGAACAGGGAGATGCCGGGTACATTGAGGGCAGCGGCAAGGTGGCCAAGCCCGGTGTCGACCGCAACACAGGCGCGGGCTCCGGCGATGATTCGCGCAATCCCTGCCAGCTGCATTGGAGGTAATACCTGCACACCATCAAGACTGTCGGCAATTCGCTCGGCCCGGGCTTTTTCGGCAGCGCTACCCCAGGGCAGCCGCACCTCAAGGCCCTGCTCTCTCGCCAATTCAGCCAGCCTGCGCCAATACAACTCTGGCCAGTGCTTTGAGGCCCAGGTGGTACCGTGTAGAAAAAGCACATAGGGCTGAGTGACAGGTCCACCGTTGAAATACTCGCAATCGAGCCCGTAGTCCCCCATTCCGGTCGGCAACGGATAGCCAAGGGCAGTGGCGAATAACTGCCGCACTCGCTCGACCGCATGCTGGCCCCAGGGCACGTCGATACCACTATCATAAAACCGGCTGGCAAGCGGCTCCCGGGCCGAAGTACGGTCGAGCCCGACCACCGGGCCCTGGGCGTAGCGGGTCAGAAATGCACTCTTGAGCAAACCCTGAGCATCAATAATCAGGTCATATCGCGTGCTTTTCAGGCGGCGGCGAAAACTCTTCCACTCGCCGCTACGCAAGGTTTTCAGCGGGTTCTTGCGCCAGCGACGAATAGCCACAGGGATGACCTGCGCAACTGCCGGATGCCAGGCCGGAATCTCGGCAAATCCCTCCTCCACCACCCAGTCGAACTCGATATCGGGAATCGCCCGGCGCGCATCGGTCAAGGCAGGCAGGGTATGAATCACGTCCCCCATGGAGGAGGTCTTGATCAGTAGTACGCGCATGGGTCAGCTGTCCTGCGGGTCGGCAAGAGGCTCGCCGACAAGACGATCAAGTGCCGCTACGACAAGACCGGGGCGCAGGTCGCGCAGGCAGTTGTAGTGGCCAAACCGGCAAGTACGATCGAAACAGGGGCTGCATTCGAGGCCCAGCTGCAGAGTCTCCACGCTGGAAGCCAGAGGCGGTGTGAATCCGGGTGAGGTGGATCCATAGACAGCAACAAGAGGCCTATCCAGCGCCGCCGCCACATGCATCAGGCCCGAGTCGTTACTGACTACAGCGCCGGCACAGGACAGCAGATCGATTGCTTCGGCAAGACTGGTCTCACCCGAGAGGTTGACTGACTCTTCACGTAATCCAGGTATCAGGCGCTGGCGAATATCCTCGCCGACCGGATGGTCCTTCTTCGAGCCGAAAATCCACACCTGCCAACCCTGGCGAATTTTCTCATCCGCCACAGCAGCATAATGCTCGCTCGGCCAACGCTTGGACTCGCCAAACTCTGCACCCGGGCAAAGAGCCAGCACTGGTCGATCCAGGGCCAGGCCAAAACGGCCAAGCGCTGCTTCGCGGCTATCATTCTCGATCTTTAAGGCGGGTCTTGGATAGGGCTGGGATATTGCAACTTGAGGCGCAAAAGCCAGAGCCATGAAACGTTCGATCATGAGCGGATAACGCGCCTTGTCCAGCACTCGCACGTCGTTGAGCAAGCCATAGCGCATTTCGCCACGCCAACCGGTCCGCATGGGAATCCCGGCAAAGAAGGGGACCAGTGCGGACTTGAGCGAATTGGGTAGAACAAAGGCTTGGTCGTAACACCCTGCCAGCTCCTTGCCTATACGCCGGCGAGTACCAAGCTCAAGTGCGCCATGCCCCAGCGGAAAGCTGAGCGCCTGCCTGACTTCCGGCATGCGTTCGAGAATCGGCCGGCTCCAGTCTGGAGCCAGCACGTCGATCTTGCAGTCTGGGCCATGCTGGTTACGCAGGCAGGTGAACAGCGTTTGCGCCATCACCATATCCCCGACCCAGCTGGGTCCAACAATAAGAATATTCATAAACTCAGCGTCAGACCGCACGTTTCAGGCGGCAAGTCAGTAGCGTGCACCCCGTAAAGAAGGGGGTGCAGCTCGACGCTTGCGGCAGAGCGCTCACCGGACAAGCGTCCGCCACTCAGGATGAGCGCCGCTCTGGCCGTTGACCAGATCGAAGTAGGCCTTCTGCAGCTTCTCGGTAATAGGGCCCCGGTGACCCGCACCAATCTGACGGCAGTCCAATTCGCGAATGGGCGTTACTTCCGCGGCTGTACCGGTGAAAAAGGCTTCATCGGCAATATAGACTTCATCCCGGGTGATGCGCTTCTCAACAATCGGAATATTCAGCTCGCGTGCCAGTGTCAGAACCGTACTACGGGTAATACCGTTCAAACAGGCAGTCACCTCGGGTGTGTAAATCACTCCGCCTTTGATGATGAAGATATTCTCGCCCGACCCTTCAGCCACGTAACCTTCTGGATCCAGCAGCAAGGCTTCATCTGCACCGGCAGATACGGCTTCCTGCAGCGCCAGCATGGAGTTCATGTAAGCGCCGCTGGCCTTGGCCCGAGTCATCGTGATGTTGACGTGGTGGCGAGTAAAGGAACTTGTGCGGATCTTGATACCGCGTTCCAGCGCTTCATCACCCATGTAAGCGCCCCAATGCCAGGCGGCGACTGTCACGTGTACCTTGAGGTTGTCAGCCCGGATTCCCATGCCTTCGGATCCGTAAAATGCCAGCGGGCGGATGTAAGCGGTTTCCAGATTGTTGTCACGCACTGCAGCGCGCATGGCTTCGTTGATCTCCTCTTTGCTGAAGGGGATCTTCATGCCCATGATGTGAGCTGAATCGAACAGCCGGTCGGTGTGCGCATCGAGCCGGAATATTGCGGTGCCATCCGGCGTCTTGTAGGCGCGTACACCCTCGAATACGGCCATGCCGTAATGCAGAGAATGTGTAAGCACATGAATATTGGCGTCGCGCCAAGGCACCATTTCGCCGTCAAACCAGATAAAGCCATCACGATCGGCCATCGACATTGCAGCCCGCTCCATAATATGAGGTTGTACTAAACTGGTAGATCTAAACTCGTTTGTGTCGGCCGCCCTCCTCTGTCGAGAAGAACGACCGATCCTGCCACGCCTAATCAGGTAGCCACTGTTGCCAGAGGGCCATGACAGCGCGACGAAAATCGTGGAACTGGTCGCCGCTTACCTTGCCTGGCTGCTTTTGCAATGCCAGGCGGTGGGCTGCTGCACGGTAAGCTTTGTAAGCCTCCTGCAGACGCTGCACGTCTTCGCCAGATACCAAGCCAGCGTCTCGCAGCCCATCAAGTATTCGGATGTTGTCGGTGTACCGCAGCAATTCGGGGTGCTGGCACGACCAGGCCAGGACGGCATATTGCACCATAAATTCGATGTCGACGATACCTCCGGCATCCTGCTTGAGATCAAACGACGCCTGTTCAGTAAACGCCAACGGGGCGAATCCCGCACTGGTTGCCCTGGTACCCAGATTGTCGCGCATTTTTTGTCGCATGCCCGTGACCTCGGCACGCAGTGCAGCCTCGTCACGGGGCTTGCCGAGCACCTCGGCACGCAACACGTGGAAACGATGACTCAAGCGCTTGCACCCGGCCAACACGCGAGCCCTGACCAGAGCCTGGTGTTCCCAGGTCCAGGCTTCTTCGCGCTGATAACGCGCATAGGACGCCAGCGAACTCACCAACAAACCAGACTCGCCGGAGGGGCGCAGGCGCATATCCACTTCATACAGAGCGCCGGATGTGGTCTGCGCATTAAGCATATGAATGATCCGCTGACCGAGACGGGTGTAAAACCTGCTGCCATCGATCGGCCTGGGACCATCGGTTTCAGCCTGGCCATCTCCATCGTGGATGAAAACCAGGTCCAGGTCAGACCCGTGACCCAGTTCAACGCCACCAACCTTGCCGTATCCCAGAATTACAAAGTCCATTTCACAGTCGGAGCCATCCGCGCGCTTGGGCTTGCCGTGGCGCAGAGTCATCTCCCGCCAGGCCAGCTGCAGAACCTGCTGCAAGATCGCCTCGGCGATCCAGGTAAGATAATCGCTGACTTTCATGAGCGGCAGGCTGCCAGCAATTTCAGAGGCCGCAACCCGCAGCACATGGGCTCTCCTGAAGTATCGAAGCACCTCCATCTGCTGTTCCAGGTCATCCTCGGGAATGCGCATCAATTGCTGACGAAGCTCATCAACAAGCTCTTCGGTTTCCGGTGGCCGATACAGCCGCCCTGCATTCAGCAGCTCATCCAGGACAACCGGATAGCGGGTTATCTGTCCGGCAATCCAGGGGCTGGCAGAACACAGCACCAGCAATTCACGCAACGCCCCGGGGTTCTCGGTCAATAGCAGAAGATAGGCTGACCGCCGGGCAACAGCCTCTACAAGTGGCATGACGCGATCCAGGGCCAGATCCGGGTCATCCTGTTCGCTGGCCATACCCAGAAGCCGAGGTACAAACACATCCAGTCGCTCGCGACCCAGCCTCTGCATGGACTTGACCCGACCCGAATTAAGCAGGCCACCGATCTTGCGCCAGGCCTCATCAGGATCCTTGAACCCTCCTGAACGTAGCTGCTCGACGGCCTGCTCAGGATCACCACTTTCCCATACCGGTATCCATTCGGCATGCCAGCCGGGCTCCTCATCCTGATCCTCATCAGGATCGGCAATGACACCTGCGAAATGATTTGCGACACGATCGCGGTGCATATCCAGTGTCTCTCGGAACGAGCTCCAGTCGTCAAATCCCATTATGTAGGCGATGCGAGCCCGGCCCTGAGCGTCTGTTGGCAACATCTGGGTCTGACGATCATCAATGGCCTGAAGTGCATGCTCGACATCACGGAGAAATAGATAAGCTGACTTGAGCTCCTCCACTACTGCCGACGGCAGATATACGTTGGCCCCCAATACATCAAGCACCGTGAGAATCGGTCGCTGCTGTAGCGCTCTTTCGCGTCCACCATGGATGAGCTGAAAAGCCTGTCCGATAAACTCGATTTCACGAATACCGCCGGAGCCCAGTTTTACGTTGTCCTGCAGGCCCTTGCGCTGAACCTCTCGCTGGATCATGAGTTTGAGACTACGCAGCGCTTCAATGGCAGCAAAATCCAGGTAACGCCGGTATACAAAAGGCTTGAGCATGGCTTGCAGTTCGGCGCCCGCTGCCTGGTCTCCGGCCACAACGCGGGCCTTGATCATGGCATACCGCTCCCAGTCACGACCCTGACTCTGGTAGTACTGCTCCAGGGCATCGAAACTGAATACCAGCGCACCACTGTCGCCATAAGGGCGCAACCGCATGTCCACGCGAAAAACGAAGCCATCAACGGTTATAGCGTCCAGTGCCTTGATCAACCGCTGTCCAAGCCGGATAAAAAACTCCTGATTGGAAAGACTGCGCCGCCCGCCTTGCGTCTCGCCGGCCTCCGGGTAGGCGAAGATCAGATCGATATCCGAGGACAAATTGAGTTCGCGCGCACCCAGCTTGCCCATCCCCAACACCACCAGATGCTGAGGTTCGCCCGCTTCGCTCGTTGGCGTTCCCTGGGCGGTGCAGGTATCTGCGTACAACCAACGATAGGCAGCCTCGATGCATTGATCAGCCATCTCGGATAAATCTCGAACGGTCTCAGCAGTTGCAGCCCGGCGGGTCAGATCCCGCCAGATAATCCGCACCTGCTGTTCCTGGCGGAACCGGCGCAGGGCTTGCCCCAGCAATTCCTCCGTATCAGCCGAGGCCAGAGCCTCGGCCAGCATTGTCGCCATCTCGCCCTCGGCCAGAGGGCGCCATAGCAGATCATCGCAGGTTAACCTCCAGGCCATGGCCGGATCGCGTCGCAACTGCTCGGCAACGAAATCGCTACCTGCCAGCACATGACGCAGCTCGGCCGTGAACACTTCAACATACTCTTGCGGCTGTTTGAGGTCATCGCGCGCGACTGCCGCGCTCCATTGGGCCAAATGATGATCAACCAGCGGCTGCAACGAAACCGGGAGGGGGGACGGCGGAGAAAAAACCATGGTCTATCCTGTAATCGATAATGCTGCAGCTTGCCACGCCAACAAGGTATGGAAAAGAGGCCCAACCATGGACCGCCTGGTCATAATGTAGTTTTACTACCAAAGTAGCAGCTCATTATCGTGATAAGCGTATTTTTTGTAGTTATACTACAAACACCGAATCTAATACTCGTCAGTCAACTTGAGCGTTGTGCTCGCAGGGACTGATAAGGCCCACAAGGTCTGGAGCTAATAATGAAGCAAGACGATATCGATCCCCTTGAAACCCAGGAATGGCTCGACTCTCTGGAATCTGTTCTGGATAACGAAGGCGAGGACCGTGCGCACTACCTGATCACCCGCCTCGGGGAGCTCGCCAGCCGAAGCGGCACACCGCTGCCCTACGCAATCACTACACCCTATCGCAATACCATACCTGTTACCCACGAGTCTCCGATGCCCGGTGATTTGTTCATGGAGCGGCGCATCCGCTCGATGGTTCGCTGGAACGCCCTGGCCATGGTCATGCGTACCAACCAGCAAGATCCGGATCTGGGTGGTCACATTTCCACTTTTGCTTCCAGCGCTACGCTCTACGACATAGGCTTCAATTACTTTTTCAAGGCACCCACCGATGAACACGGCGGTGATCTGGTCTTCTTCCAGGGGCACGCTTCCCCCGGCATCTACGCCCGCGCCTACCTGGAAGGTCGCATATCCGAAGACCAGCTCAACAACTTTCGTCAGGAAACCGATGGCAAAGGACTCTCCTCCTACCCTCACCCCTGGCTGATGCCTGACTTCTGGCAGTTCCCGACCGTATCCATGGGGCTTGGTCCCATCCAGGCGATCTACCAGGCACGTTTCATGAAGTATCTTGAGCACCGAGGCTTTATCAAGCCCGGCAAGCAGAAGGTCTGGTGTTTTGTTGGCGACGGTGAGACCGACGAACCCGAGTCCCTGGGTGCCATCTCATTGGCCGGCCGAGAGAAGCTCGACAACCTGATTTTCGTCGTCAACTGCAACCTGCAGCGCCTGGATGGTCCGGTGCGCGGCAATGGCAAGATTATCCAGGAACTCGAAGGCAGCTTCCGCGGTGCCGACTGGAACGTGATCAAGGTCATCTGGGGCCGCATGTGGGACCCTCTGCTGGCTCGCGATCACGACGGCCTGCTACAGCAGCGCATGGAAGAAGCGGTCGATGGTGACTATCAGAACTACAAAGCGAACGATGGCGCCTACGTACGCGAGCATTTCTTCGGCACCCGCCCGGAACTCCAGGAGATGGTCAAGGATCTGACCGACGAGGAAATCTGGAAGCTCAACCGCGGTGGCCACGACCCCTACAAGGTTTACGCGGCCTACCACGACGCGGTGAACCACACTGGTCAGCCATCTGTGATTCTGGCCAAGACTATCAAAGGCTACGGCACCGGCGCCGGCCAGGGTCAGAACACCGCTCATAACACCAAGAAAGTCGATATTGACAGTCTCAAGCTGTTCCGTGACCGATTCGACATCCCGGTCAACGACAAGGATCTGGAGAAACTGCCCTTCTACAAACCCGAAGAAGGCAGCGCCGAGTACAAGTACCTGCACTCGCGGCGCGAGAAACTCGGCGGCTATATGCCCCAGCGTCGTGCCGAAAGCTTCAAGGTGCCCGTGCCACCACTCGACACCCTGAAAGCGATCCTCGATGGCAGCGGCGATCGGGAGATATCCACGACCATGGCGTTTGTGCGCATTCTCTCGCAACTAGTGAAGGACAAGGAGCTAGGACCGCGAATCGTGCCTATCGTACCGGATGAGGCACGAACCTTTGGTATGGAGGGCATGTTCCGCCAACTGGGCATCTACTCCTCGGTCGGCCAGCTTTACGAGCCCGTCGACAAGAATCAGGTGATGTTCTATCGCGAGGACAAGAAGGGTCAGATCCTCGAGGAAGGCATTAATGAAGCCGGGGCGATGTCCAGCTGGATAGCCGCCGCCACGGCCTACAGCACCTACAACCAGCCGATGCTGCCGTTTTACATTTTCTATTCAATGTTCGGCTTTCAGCGTATCGGCGATCTTGCCTGGGCGGCCGGTGACAGCCGTGCCAAGGGCTTTCTGATCGGTGGCACAGCCGGGCGTACCACTCTCAACGGCGAGGGCCTGCAACACGAGGACGGTCACAGCCATATTCTGGCGTCGACGATCCCCAACTGCCGTAGCTACGACCCCACCTATGGTTACGAGCTTGCTGTGATCATCCGCGAGGGTGCGCGGCGGATGATGGAGGAGCAGGAGAACGTCTATTTCTATCTCACCGTGATGAATGAAGCCTACGAACAACCGCCGATGCCCAAGAGCAAGGATGTTGAAGAGGGCATCATGCGCGGCATGTATCTGCTCGAAGAGGCGAAGAAACCAGCCAAGCTGCACGTACAGCTGCTCGGCAGCGGCACCATTTTGCGCGAGGTAATCGAAGCCGCGAATATCCTCAAGGAGCAGTTCAAGGTCACCGCGGATATATGGAGCGTGACCAGTTTCAATGAGCTACGCCGGGACGGCCTGGATGTAGAACGCTGGAATCGCCTGCACCCGACCAAAACCGCCAAGGTCAGCTTCGTCGAGCGTAATCTGGCCAAGCGTGCGGGTCCGGTCATCGCTTCGACTGACTATATGAAGCTCTTTGCCGACCAGATTCGCCAATGGGTGCCTGGCACCTACAAAGTGTTGGGAACCGATGGTTTCGGGCGTAGCGACAGCCGTCGCAAGCTACGGCATTTCTTCGAGGTTGATCGTAACTGGGTGGCCTACAGCGCGCTGGTCGCGCTAGTGGAGTCCGGGGATCTGGATTCAAAGGTGCTCGGCGACGCGCTGAAATCCTTCGGTATCGATCCAGGCAAAACCAACCCGCTGGACTGCTGAGGAGCGATGCAATGAGTGAAGTAATCAAGGTACCCGGCATCGGTGACGGTGAAGGCGAAGTCATTGAAATACTGGTCAAGGCTGGCGACAAGGTCGAGGCGGAGCAAAGCCTGGTAGTTTTGGAGTCCGACAAGGCCAGTATGGAAATCCCCTGCCCCAAGGCAGGCACGGTCAAGTCAATCAAGGTCAGCATGGGCGACAGCCTCAAGGAAGGCGATGACCTGATTGAGCTGGAGGCTACAGACGAAGAAGAGGACAAGTCAGAGGAGGAGCCTGAAGCCAAAGAATCCAGCAACAAGACCAAGCAAGAAGAGAAGCAGGATAACGAACCCGCAGAGCCCGCAACTGCGGAAACCAAAGCGAGTGCAGACGACAGTGATACCAAAGGTGAAGTGAAAGAGGTCAAGGTTCCTGATCTGGGTTCCGACAGCAAGGCCGAAGTCATTGAAATACTAGTGGCCAAGGGCGACAGGGTCGAGGCAGACCAGTCACTTATTGTGCTCGAATCCGACAAGGCCAGCATGGAGATCCCAGCACCCTTTGCCGGCACCGTGGAGTCGGTGGAGGTCAAAAAAGGCGATCAGGCTGGTACCGGCGATCTGATCCTGCACATGCGCACCGCGAGTGAGGGCAAAGAAAAACCAAAACCGGAAAAGCCCGATACTCAGGCATCTGCCCCAAAGGCGGAAGAAAAGAAAAACGATCCCGAGCCCGCCGCTCCGAAGCAGACTGGGCAAGAGGTCGGCGACAAACAGGACGAGCAGCCCGAGGAAGAAACTCCGCCGCCGGTGGGTGGTCCCAGCCGCGAAGGTACCAAGGTACATGCCGGTCCAGCGGTGCGTTTGCTGGCCCGTGAATTCGGCATAGAGCTGGCCAAGGTGAAACCCAGCGGTCCGCGCGACCGTATCCTCAAGGAAGACGTTCAAAAGTACGTGAAAAGCCTGGCCAAACAGGAGAAACAATCTGCGGCCGCGGGCAGCGCGGGCATTCCGTCGGTACCACAAATCGATTTCAGCCGTTTCGGCGAGATCGAAACCCGAGACATGACACGACTACAGCAGGCCGGGGCTACAAACATCCACCGCAGTTGGCTGAATGTTCCGCATGTGACCCAGTTCGACCTGGCGGATATCAGTGAGCTGGAGAGCTTCCGCAAGGCGCAGAAGACCGTCGCCGAGAAAGCTGGAGTCAAGCTCACCGTGCTACCCTTCCTGCTCAAGGCCTGTGCCCATCTGCTGCGCGAGATGGACAATTTCAACGCCTCATTGGCGCCGAATGGAAAACAGCTGATCTACAAGAAATATGTGCATATCGGGTTTGCAGTCGACACGCCGGACGGTCTGATGGTGCCAGTGATTCGCGATGTGGATAAGAAGAGCTTGCTGCAACTGGCCGGCGAAGCGGCCGAACTGGCGGAAAAAGCACGCACCAAGAAGATCAGCGCCGATGCGATGCAGGGTGCCTGCTTTACTATCTCCAGCCTGGGGCATATCGGCGGGACTTACTTCACGCCGATCGTCAATGCACCCGAGGTGGCCATACTCGGCGTGTCGAAAGCGACCATGCAGCCGGTATGGGATGGTGAAGCGTTTCAGCCGCACCTGATGTTACCGCTATCGTTGTCCTACGATCACCGGGCCATTAATGGTGCAGCCGCGGCGCAATTCACCAAGCGGCTAGGCGAGCTACTGGGCGACATTCGGTCTATGTTGTTGTAGTTACACCGGGGGCCGAGACAGAACTCGGTCCCCGGTCATTCCTCAGCCAGTGAAAACAAATTGATCATCTACAACTGTGGCCTGGATGGTTACACCCGGCTCGAAATCACCAGACAGAATACGCTGTGCCAGTGGGTTTTCGATCCAGCGCTGTATGGCCCGTTTCAACGGCCGCGCCCCGTAGACCGGGTCGTAGCCAACAGCGATCAGTTTTTCCAGGGCTTCATCCGTTAGCTCCAGACTCAACTCTCGCTCGGCCAGGCGGTCGCCCAGGCGTTGCATCTGGATACCAGCGATACCTGCAATCTGATCCCTTCCCAGCGGCTCGAAAACAACTACTTCGTCGATCCGGTTAATAAACTCAGGACGGAAATGCTGCCCAATGGCATCCATCACTGCCGCGTGCTGCCCTTCGGGATCTCCGACCAGCTCCTGAATCTGCGTGGAGCCCAGGTTTGAGGTCATCACAATCACGGTATTGCGAAAATCCACAGTGCGCCCCTGGCTGTCCGTCAGACGACCATCCTCAAGCACCTGCAGCAATACGTTGAACACATCCGGGTGGGCTTTTTCGACCTCGTCCAGCAGGATCACCGAATAGGGCTTGCGGCGAACCGCCTCAGTCAGATAGCCACCCTCTTCGTAACCTACATATCCCGGAGGGGCGCCGATCAGGCGCGCCACAGAATGCTTTTCCATAAACTCGGACATGTCGATGCGCACCATCGCCTCTTCGGTATCGAACAGGAATTCTGCCAGCGCTTTGCATAGTTCGGTCTTGCCGACACCAGTCGGCCCGAGGAACATGAACGAGCCGCTGGGGCGATTCGGATCGCTCAGACCGGCCCGGGAGCGGCGCACCGCATTGGATACCGCGACCACCGCTTCATGCTGGCCAATCACCCGCTTGTGCAGGCCCTCCTCCATGCGCAGCAGCTTGTCACGTTCGCCTTCAAGCATCTTCGATACCGGAATACCGGTCCACTTGGAAACGACTTCGGCGATTTCCTCTTCGGTTACCTTGCTACGCAGCAACTGATTCTCGGTGGGCCCGTGTTGCTCGGCCATCTGCTGGCTGCGCTCCAGGTCGGGTATCACGCCGTATTGCAATTCGGCCATGCGCGCCAGCTCGCCCTTGCGCCGGGCGGTCTCGAGCTCCTGGCGAGCCTGCTCGATTTTCTCCTGGATTTGCGCGGTTCCCTGGACGTCAGCTTTTTCCGACTTCCAGATCTCTTCCAGATCGGCGTACTCGCGCTCAAGCCGGGCTATATCTTCCTTGAGTTTCTCCAGGCGCTTGAGAGCGGCCTCGTCATCTTCCTTCTTCAAGGCTTCACGTTCGACCTTGAGCTGTATCAGGCGGCGCTCCAGTCGGTCGAGCACCTCCGGCTTGGAATCGATTTCCATGCGAATACGACTCGCCGCTTCGTCGACCAGGTCGATTGCCTTGTCCGGCAACTGGCGATCAGTGATGTACCTGTGGCTCAGCTTGGCGGCGGCAATGATCGCGCTATCAGTAATAGCGACCTTGTGGTGCACCTCATAGCGCTCTTTCAGGCCACGCAGAATGGCAATGGTGTCCTCCTCGCTGGGCTCATCCACCTGCACCTTCTGAAAACGGCGCTCTAGTGCGGCATCCTTTTCAATGTACTTGCGGTACTCATCCAGCGTGGTGGCACCCACACAGTGCAGCTCGCCGCGGGCCAAGGCGGGCTTGAGCATATTGCCCGCGTCCATCGAGCCCTCGGCTTTGCCGGCACCGACCATGGTGTGCAGCTCGTCGATGAACAGGATGACCCGCCCTTCCTGCTTGGACAGCTCGTTTAGTACGGATTTGAGCCGCTCCTCGAATTCGCCGCGGAACTTGGCGCCGGCAATCAGCGAGCCCATATCCAATGACAGCAGTCGCTTGTCGCGCAGGCCGTCGGGCACCTCGCCATTGATGATGCGTTGCGCCAGCCCCTCGACGATTGCAGTCTTGCCCACGCCGGGCTCACCGATCAGTACCGGGTTATTCTTGGTGCGGCGCTGCAGGACCTGAATCGTGCGACGGATCTCATCATCACGGCCAATAACCGGATCGAGCTTGCCTGCTTCGGCCTTGGCCGTCAGATCCACGGTGTACTTGTCCAACGCCTGACGGGACTCTTCCGCGTTCGGGTCGTTGACTGATTCGCCGCCGCGCAGGTTGCTGATTGCGGTTTCCAGGGCTTTCTTGGATACGCCCTGGTCGAGCAGGATCTTGCCCAGCGCGGTATTACTTTCCATGGCGGCAAGCAGCACCAGTTCACTGGATATGAACTGATCATTGCGCTGCTGCGCCAAACGGTCGGCCTGATTGAACAGCCGGGCCATATCCTGTGAAAGATTGATATCGCCGGTGGGGTTACTGACAGTCGCAAGCTTCTCGAGAGCATCGTCCAGAGCCGCACGCAGGGCATTGGTGTCAAAACCCACCTGACGCAGCAAAGGCTTGATCGAGCCTTGCTGCTGATCCATCAGGGCAAGCATCAGATGTACTGGTTCGATTTGCGGATTATCGCGCCCGACAGCCAATGACTGGGCATCGGAGAGTGCCATCTGCAATTTACTGGTAAATCGGTCGATTCGCATACTATGTCCATCCTTTACTGAAAGCCGCAGGCGGCGCCTGGCAGCATCGTTATCATTGAGTATGGACTTTTAATAGGGACAGTAGCTGACGTTTCAAGGTGTGAAACCTTGATCAGAGTCAATTTTTTGTCATTATGCGTTAAAGACTTGCAGTCAAGCCGGGTTCTCGAGCCAGATCATCGAAACGAATCGTCCAGTCTGGCCATCACGTCGATAGGAAAAAAATTGGGTTGGGTCACTCACCGTGCAATGCTCAGCCCCGTAAATGCGCTGCACCCCGCACGCTTCTAAGCGCTGGCGAGCCAACATGTATATGTCGGCCAGGTAATGATCACTGCGCCCTGAGGGCACGAAGGCCTCACGCGAAAGCGCATGAGCAGCACAGAAGGCCTCGAATACTTCTGGCCCGACCTCGAATGCCTGAGGTCCGATGGCAGGTCCGAGCCAGGCCATCAGGTTCCCGGGGGCCTCATCCATTGCGTCCACCGTATTGTCCAGAACCCCAGCGAGCAATCCCCGCCACCCCGCATGGGCTGCCGCCACTCGCGTGCCGGCCTGATTGCACAGCAGCACTGGCAGACAATCGGCCGTCATTATGCTGCAGGCCAATCCAGGCTCCTCTGTCCATGCCGCATCAGCTTCCAGTATCTGCCCTGCATTGGCCTCAACGACGACAGTTCCGTGGACCTGTTTCAACCAGGCTGGCCTCGCTCCCAGCGACCGCTGCAACTCCGCCCGGTTGGCCGCGACATGGGCTGGTTCATCGCCCACGTGATCACCGAGATTGAACCCTTTCCAGGGTCCCTGGCTGCACCCTCCACGACGGGTCGTGATGCAGGTCCTCACCTGCTCCGGGGCCGGCCATTGAGCCTGTAGAGCAGTGAAACTCATTCGCCCAGCTCACCGTCTTCACGTAACAGCGCCAGCAGATTCTGCATGTCCGCGGGCAACGGCACTTCCCAACTCATGGTCCGCCCGTCGTCGGGATGCTGCAACTCCAGGCGCCTTGCATGTAACGCCTGACGAGGAAAGCCGCGCAAGGTTTCGATCAGTTCAGGGGTCGCGCCAGCGGGAATCCGCATGCGCCCGCCATAGGTCTGGTCGCCTATCAGCGGAAAATGGATATAACTCATGTGCACGCGGATCTGGTGAGTACGTCCAGTTTCAAGCTTCACCCGCACATGGGTGTGTGCACGAAAACGCGTGATAACCCGGTAATGACTAACTGCCTGTTTACCGCCGACCATCACCGCCATTTTCTGCCTGTTGGTGCCATGCCTGGCAATCGGCTGATCGACTTTCCCACCGGCGGTCATGACGCCAACAGTTACCGCTTCGTATTCCCGGGTTACCGATCTCGCCTGGAGTTGCGCAACCAGATCCGTCTGCGCTTCCAGTGTCTTGGCTACGACCATCAGGCCGGTCGTGTCCTTGTCAAGACGATGTACGATGCCCGCCCGGGGCACCTTGGCCAGCTCTGGCGCATGATGCAACAGCGCATTAAGCAGCGTGCCGTCCTGATGCCCTGCTGCCGGATGGACTACCAACCCGGCGGGTTTGTTGATGACCATCAGCGCCTGGTCTTCATAAATAACATCCAGCGCAATGGCTTCGGGTTGCCAGTCACCCTGCACTTCCCGCTCTGCATCAAGGACCAGTTTCTCGCCCCCGTATACCGTATCCCGAGGGCGCACGCTGCGGCCGTCCACGGTAAGACAGCCGTCTTTGATCCACCCCTGCAGCCTTGAACGGGAAAAATCAGGAAATAGCTGGGCGGCCACCTGGTCAAGGCGCTGGCCACCACTTTCGGGGGCAACTAACGCGGTCATGCAGATACGATCGGACATTCGGGACTCACTGGAGGGCGCAATGGGCGCTTTGGCGGCGACGCAATCCTATTTTGGAATCGGCGATGCGCTGTGGTTAAATACGGCTTCTTTACGGGTACCAGCCGACTCAGCCGGATACCCGAAAACAGGTTGCAACTATAACAGGACGGCTGTCGGCGCAACAGCGCATGGTCGTCCATCCAGGTGTCACATATGTCGATGAAACACTTTCTGCTGGTCGGTCTGCTCGCGCTCATTTCAGCCTGTGCATCCAATCAGGTGCTAGACGAATCCCTGAGCGAATCAGAACTGTACCTGCTGGCCCAACAGGATCTGGATGCCAACAGTTACAGCGCAGCGGTGGAAAAACTGCGCGCTCTGGAGTCACGCTATCCATTTGGTCGTTTTGCCCAGCAGGCGCAGCTGGAACTGATATATGCCTACTATGAAAACCTTGAGCCGGAAGCATCCAAATCTTCGGCAGATCGGTTCATCCGCCTGCATCCCCAGCATCCGAACGTGGACTACGCCTATTACATGCGAGGAATGACCTCCTTCACCCGTGACAGGGGCATTTTCGAGCGCTTTCTCCCGCTAGACATGACCCGCCGTGATCCTGGTGCAGCACGCGACTCCTTCAATGAATTCGCCCAGTTGGTGAGCCGGTACCCTGAAAGCCGTTATGCCCCGGATGCGCGCTTGCGGATGGTGTACCTGCGCAACCTGCTGGCTTCCTACGATGTGAACGTGGCGCACTACTATCTCAAACGTCAAGCCAACGTTGCCGCTGCAAACCGCGGGCGATACGTGGTCGAGAATTTTCAGCAGACCCCAGCAGTAGCCGACGGCCTTGCAATCATGGTCGAAGCCTATCAACGCATGGCGATGCCAGAGCTGGCAGAAACGTCTCTGGCAGTACTACGGGCCAATTACCCTGAGCATCCAAGCCTTGAAGGGGACAGCTTCCGCCATCATGTCGAGCCTGCCAAGCGCGAGCGCGGTATGTTCACTGGCATGGCTGGCGACCTGATGGACAAGGTCATGACCCCGCCATCACGTAACACTGGAACGCAGATGGAACGTGAGATGCAGCAGCAATATCTTGAGGCTCTGAATGCGTTACCCCGCGAGATCCGTGCTCCTTCACAAGACGTAGAAGAAGAACAGGGTCGCTCGATCTGGAGCCGCATTACCTTCGGTCTATTTGACTAGATCGCCGCCACTCTCTGGCCAGAGCCTCTTCATGGGGATCTGGCCATGGTCACTCGCTACCCCGCAACAGCACATCGTAAGACATCACCTTCAAGTCTGGAGACTGTGTCCAGGCTTTGGCGCCAGTCGTGGTTAAGCTACAATGTCCCATCATTTTGCTGGGGGCAAGACCATGGGGCTTATGAAACTGCTGGTGCTCGCACTCGTCGTGTTCGCCTTGTTGACCCTGTGGCGTCGCATAAAGGCAAAGAGCGCAGCCCGCAGTAAGCGAGCGCAGCGTGCCGATACCCCTCAAACAATGGTCAAATGCAGCCATTGCAGGGTGCACGTACCAGAAAAAAAGGCGCTGCGTAGCCCAAACGGCTGGTATTGCTGCGCCGAGCATCGCGATACGCACAACCATGAGTGACCAGGCAGACTCCCAGCGCCCTCGGATATTGCGGCTATACAATCTTTATCGGGTCGTCCTCGGTTTCTGCCTGGCGTTACTGACCAACACAACTGCACGCGATGGACTTCTCCAGTTAAGTAATCCGCAGATCTACGAAATAGCCAGTTGGTTTTATCTGCTGGTTAACGTTTTGATCGCGGTACTGCTGCATCGAGGTCGCCGCGACCTGCATTTGTTCGTGGTCTCAGTGCTGGATATCTTTTTGCTGGGCATCATCTTCTATGCCGCCGGGGGTCCGGGGAGCGGCTTCGGCAACCTGCTGATCATTCCTGTGGCCATCGGCAATATCCTGCTGCATGGTCGTGTTGGTCTCCTGCTTGCCGCGCTGGCGAGCCTGGCAATCATCTATCTGACTTTCTACCTGACACTGTCCCACCCTGGCGTCAGCCAGGGTTATTTGCAGGTTGGTGTGCTGGGTTGTATTTACTTTGCCGTAGCCATGTTCGTGCAACGCCTGAGCGTGCGTCTGCGTCAATCAGAAGGTCTGGCTCAACAACAGGCCGCGAGTCTGGCCAGCCTGGAAAAGGTCAATCAACTGATCATTCATCGCATGCGCACCGGCATCATCGTTGTGGGCACGCGTCACAAGGTGCTGCAGGCAAATGAAGCGGCCGCTCAGATGCTGGGCAAACCAATCATTCGCGGCATGGACATCGAAGAGCTGGCAATCGGCCTGGCACAGCGGTTGCGGCATTGGGAAGAAACACCCTCCATCCGACCCATGCCCTTCAACAATCACAGCGGTGGGTCAGAAATAATGGCTAACTTCAAGCCGCTGGCTACCGACAGTGAAGAGACTGTGCTGATTTTCCTGGATGACAACACGCAGGTGGCACAGCAGGCTCAACAGATGAAACTGGCATCGCTGGGCCGCCTTACCGCCAGCATTGCCCATGAGATCCGCAATCCGCTCGGAGCCATAAGTCACGCCGCACAGTTGCTAGGCGAGTCTCAGGATCTCCCGGCGGCGGACCGTCGCCTCAGCGAGATCATCCAACAACACTCACAGCGCATGAACAAGGTAATCGAGACAGTTCTGGAGCTCTCCCGCAGACGGCCAAGCGAGCCTCAACTGGTTGACCTGGGCCTGTGGCTTGACCAGTTCGCGGCTGATTTTCTGGCCGGCAGCCCGGGCAATGACAGTCTGGAGCTTGACATAGCATCACCAGGAATCCAGACCCGCGTCGACCCCCACCAGTTAAACCAGGTTATGGATAACCTTTGCCGTAACGCACTGCGTTATACGGAGGCTGCAGGCTTGCATAAAACCATCTGGCTCAGGCTTTATCTCCAGTCAGACTCGGAGTTGCCGACTCTGGAAGTAATAGATCATGGTCCGGGCATTGCCGAGGAACATGTGCCACATATTTTCGAGCCCTTCTACACCACCCACGCCAATGGCACCGGGTTGGGCCTGTATATTTCCAGAGAACTTTGCGAGAGCAACCAGGCTCGCCTCGAATTCGAGCCGGTGTTACCGCGAGGCTGCTGCATGCGCATAACCTTTGCGCATCCCAAACGCCTCATATAAACCAACACAAGCCCCAGGAAAACGGATTCAAACAATGGCGCAGACATCAAGCCCCCTGGTACTGATCATCGACGACGAGCCGGACATCCTTGAGCTGCTGGATTTGACATTGCAACGCATGCAACTCGAAACCCGCAGCGCCACCAGCATGACCCAGGCAATGCAGTTGCTGGCAAATACCCACTTTGATCTGTGTCTGACAGACATGCGATTACCCGATGGCGACGGCCTGGCGATCGTGCGTCACATCCAGCAGAACCACCCCCAAACTCCGGTGGCCATGATTACAGCCTACGGCAGCCTGGATACCGCCATCAGCGCACTTAAAGCGGGCGCATTCGACTTTCTGACCAAGCCGGTCGACTTGCAGCGCCTGCGCGAACTGGTCCAAAGCGCCTTGCGCCTTACCCAGACGCAAAAACCTGAGCTTACGGAGGACGCACCGGATCCAATCCTGGGTCGTTCGCCGCCGATAGAGCAATTGCGCAAACGTATTGCCAAGCTGGCCCGCAGTGAAGCTCCGCTCTACATCAGCGGTGAGTCGGGTAGCGGCAAGGAGCTTGTTGCAAGGCGTATCCACGCATTGAGTTCGCGCTCACAGGCGCCTTTTGTCCCGGTCAATTGTGGCGCCATCCCCTCCGAGCTGATGGAGAGTGAGTTCTTTGGTCACCGCAAGGGTAGCTTCACGGGCGCGGTCGCCGACAAGCCAGGCCTCTTTCAGGCAGCGGGCGGCGGCACACTGTTTCTCGACGAGGTTGCCGACCTGCCCGTGTCCATGCAGGTCAAATTGCTGCGTGCCATTCAGGAAAAAGCTGTACGGCCCGTGGGAACCCAGCAGGAAGAGTCGGTCGACGTTCGTTTGCTCTGCGCAACCCACAAGGATCTTGCAGTAGAAGTAGCCGAGGGTCGATTTCGCCAGGATCTTTTCTACCGGATCAACGTGATCGAGCTCAGCGTTCCCCCCCTGCGCGAGCGCCACGAGGATATTCCACTACTGACCCAGCATATTCTCGCTCGCCTGGCGATACGCAACCAGATGCCGATACCGCACATAGGTGCGCAGACAATGGAAAGGCTGATCAGCTACCGCTTTCCGGGTAACGTGCGCGAGTTGGAAAATATCCTTGAGCGTGCCTTCACTCTGAGCGAAGGCGAGGTCATTGAAACAGGTGATATTCACATTTCAGCCTGCCCTACGACCATCACCTCGCAGGCCACTCCCTCATTGGGAGATATTGGCTCGTTGGAAGACTATCTCGACAATATCGAACGCAATGCCATTACTCAGGCATTGGAAGAAACTCGCTGGAACAAGACGGCAGCAGCAAAACGTCTGGGATTGACATTTCGCTCACTGCGCTACCGTTTGAAGAAGCTGGGAATGGAAGACTGACTCAGCGAAGGCTGACGCGCCCTTCCAACTTATAGGGTGCAGGATCAATATCCGGCGTAGCTCCCGTCATCTGGTCGGCAAGCAGGGCACAGGACGCCGGGGCCAGCACCAATCCATTACGAAAATGCCCGGTATTGAGCCAAAATCCATCCAGACCAGGCACTTCTCCAATAAAGGGCATTCCTTCTGGCGAACCTGGCCGCAGCCCTGCCCATTGTGCGACCGGCTGCATATCTGCCAATTGGGGCAAGAGGCCATGGGCTGATGCACGCAGTGACTCGAGAGCTTCTTCGGTGGTCGAGGTATCGTAACCTGCGTGCTCGAGCGTGCTACCAATCAGCACATGCCCATCGCGCCTTGGAATCGCATAGCGGCTTTCGTGCAGGATAATGCTAGGCAACCAGCCTGGCGCAGCCTTGTATAGCAACATCTGACCCTTCACCGGCGTCACCGGAAGATCGATAGCCAGTTCAGCCATCCAGTCGCCTGACCAGGCACCTGCACACAGCACCACTGCATCGGCTTTCTGCTCGCCCTGTGTATGGTTTACACCCACGACCCTCTCGCCCTTGAATTGCAAACTGCTGACTGATGAATTTTCGATCAACGTAAAAGAGGCAAACTGCTGCAACCTGGCTTTGAGAGCAATCATCAGGCGTGGATTGCGAATATTCGCCAGCCCGGCCTGCCACATTCCGCCAGCAAATCCGGGAGCCAGCATGGGTATCTGTTTATAGAGAAAGTCTTGATCAACAGCGACTATGGGCTTGCGCTGTCGGTTAGCCCAGGCCAAGGCATCTTCCTGTTCGGCATGGTCGAGCCAGATCAGACCGCACTCACTGAACTGTGGGTCGATGCCCGTTCGCCCCTGTAACTGGCTACATAGAATCGGATACTGCACCTGCGACCATTCAGCCAGCGCACTGATCGGCTGGCTATAGCGCCACGGATACAGTGGAGTCACTATGCCGCCGCCGGCCCATGACGCTTCCTGACCGGTACTACGGCGCTCGATCAGACACACCTGGCGACCACGCTGCAGCAACTCCAGCGCCGTCATGCAGCCCATCACGCCGCCGCCTACAACTACCATCCGCTGCATACTCTTATCTCCGGTCCGCCTGCTTGCGACTAGTGTTAACAGGCTGGCCAGCATAAACCAGAGGTTCGATTGCAGCCATGATGCCGTGCACAGAATCTTTTTCTACAGGGTGTTGCAGCCGCTGTTTCTGAGACTTTTTGACTATCGCAGACTTGTGTTACTCGACTCGATAAAACGGTACTATTGGCTTTGATTTCAAGTATGAGGCGGCATGTTAATGACAGCAAAGAACGTAGACGTATTGCTGGTCGGAGGTGGCGTCATGAGCGCCACACTGGGAATGTTGCTCAAGCAGCTGGATCCGGCAATGACCATTACCCTGGTCGAACGCCTGGACCACGTAGCTCACGAAAGCACGGATGGCTGGAACAACGCGGGCACCGGCCATGCCGGTTACTGTGAGCTGAATTACACCCCAGAAGACCAGGATGGCAATGTAAGCATCAACCGGGCCCTGGATATAAACGCGTCCTTTGAGGTGACCCTGCAGTTCTGGTCATATCTGGTCGAGCAGGGACTATTGCCAAAACCTTCGAACTTCATCAATCCCACTGCGCACCAGAGTTTTGTCTGGGGTGAAAAGGATGTGGAGTATTTGCGCAAGCGGCACAAGTTGCTCAGCGCCCACCACCTGTTTGCTGAAATGAAGTTCAGCGAATCTGCGGAACAGATCAACGAATGGATGCCGTTGGTAATGCAAAAGCGCAACGTCGATCAGACTTTCGCCGCGACACGCGTCGATCACGGCTCTGACGTCGACTTTGGCTCACTGACGCGCAGCATGATCAGTCACCTGAGGGATACCGACAACTTCGACCTCCTGCTCAAGCACTCCGTGCAAAGCCTTAAGAAGAGCAAGCGCGGCCACTGGCGGGTAGACCTTGAGGACGAAAACACCGGGGAAGAGAAAACGCTCAATGCCAAGTTCGTTTTCCTCGGCGCTGGCGGCGGGTCATTGCCCTTGCTGCAAAAATCCCATATCGACGAAAGTCAGGGCTACGGTGGGTTTCCGGTCAGCGGGCAATGGTTGGTTTGCCGCAAGCCTGAAATAGTCAGCCAACACAGCTCCAAGGTATACGGCAAGGCTCCCGTGGGTGCCCCTCCGATGTCTGTTCCGCATCTGGATACGCGCATTATCAATGGTGAGCCTGCACTTCTGTTTGGACCCTTTGCCGGATTTACCACTAAATTCCTCAAGGAAGGATCGGTTTTCGATCTGTTTTCCTCGGTGAAGCGCTACAACGTGGCGCCGATGATGGCTGTGGGCCGGGATAACATGGACCTGACTCGATATCTGATCGCCGAGTCTTTTCAGTCGCACAAGGACCGGGTGGCATCACTACGCAATTTCTTTCCCCAGGCCACCGAAGCTGACTGGAAGCTGCAGGACGCAGGTATGCGTGTGCAGATCATCAAGAAGGACGCCAAAGGTCACGGCAAGCTGGAGTTTGGCACCGAGATCGTTGCCGCCAAGGATGGCACACTGGCGGCACTGCTAGGCGCCTCTCCCGGTGCCTCCACGGCGGTCCAGGCGATGATCAATGTACTCGAGCGCTGCTTCAAGGACCGCCTTGCCAGCCCCGAGTGGCAGGCACGTATGAAAGAACTGGTTCCTTCATATGGCCAGTCACTGATCAGTGACGCTGACCTGCTCAAACAGGTACGTGATCGCACCCTGAGCACTCTGCAACTAAAACGCTAGTTTACCTCTTGCGCCGCTGCTATCTGGCAGCGCGCGCAGGAGCGAGCTGATCAGCTGAAATCTCAGTTGCTTTGTTCGCCACTAGCCACCAGCGCAGAAACACACGCAATAAAAAAGCCCCCAAGTCCTGAACTTGGGGGCTTTATCAACAACTCATCTATCAGTCACCGTAAACGGGCAACCGCGCACAGATGGCTTTGACCTGACCACTAACCCGCTCGATAACACTCTCATCCGAGATATTTTCCAGCACATCACAGATCCAGCCCGCGAGTTCACGGCAATCCGCTTCCTGAAAACCACGAGTGGTCACTGCTGGCGTACCGATCCGCAGACCTGACGTCACAAAAGGCGAGCGCGGATCGTTAGGCACCGCGTTCTTGTTAACTGTGATGTGCGCACGACCCAGGGCTGCATCAGCATCCTTACCGGTGATGTTCTGCTTGATCAGCGACAACAAAAACAAATGGTTCTCGGTGCCACCGGAAATAACATCAAAGCCGCGTCCGATGAATACCTCGGCCATCGCCTTGGCGTTCCTGACTACCTGTTGCTGGTAAGTCTTGAACTCAGGGCTCATGGCCTCCTTGAAGCAAATCGCCTTGGCGGCAATCACGTGCATCAATGGACCGCCCTGGCCACCGGGGAATACGGCCGAATTAAGTTTCTTTTCCAACGCCTCATTGGCGCGGGCCAGAATCAAACCACCGCGCGGGCCTCGCAAAGTCTTGTGAGTGGTCGTAGTAACCACGTCAGCGAAGGGCACCGGGTTGGGATACACGCCAGCGGCGACCAGACCGGCAATGTGCGCCATGTCCACAAACAGATAGGCCCCGACCTTGTCGGCGATCTCGCGAAAACGCGGGAAGTCCAGTACCTGGGAGTACGCCGAAAAACCGGCAATGATCATCTTGGGCTTATGCTCGACTGCCAGTGCCTCGACCTCATCGTAATCAATCAGGCCCGTATCGGTGTTGATACCGTATTGCACTGCATTGTAATGCTTGCCGGAGAAGTTGACCGAAGCGCCATGGGTCAGGTGACCACCATGGGCGAGGCTCATGCCCAGAATGGTGTCACCGGGCGTCAGCAACGCCTGGAATACAGCGCTATTGGCCTGCGAACCGGCATGGGGCTGCACGTTGGCATAATCCGCACCAAACAGCTCCTTGGCACGATCAATGGCCAGTTTTTCGGCGATATCCACATACTCGCAACCACCGTAATAACGCTTACCAGGATAGCCTTCTGCGTACTTATTGGTCAGCACAGAGCCCTGAGCCTGCATTACAGCGGGACTGGTGTAGTTTTCTGAAGCAATCAGTTCGATGTGGTCTTCCTGACGCACGACCTCCTGCTGCATGGCAGTCCAGAGTTCGGGATCGAAGGTAGCGATATCGGTGGAACGGCTAAACATGGCACAGCCCCCTACAAGGAAGATCAAATAAGGGCGGCATTTTAACTCAAGGAACCCGCTGTGGCACATGAAAAGCGCTCAAGCAGGCAACAAAATCGTTTCAAGACCGTTGTGACGAATCAGCCTCAGCGAGGCCCATGCAAAAATTGCGATTCCAGGGCGTCTGCGGGCATGGGTCGACCCAGCAGGAAGCCCTGCGCCTCATCGCACTGGAATCCCACCAACAGTGACAGCTGCTCTCGGGTCTCGACACCCTCGGCTATAACCCGCAACTGAAGACTGCGGCCCATCGCCACGATAGCCTGGGCCAGCAAAGTGTCCCGGCTATCATCATGCATGGCCTGAATAAATGAGCGGTCAATCTTTAGCGTGTCGATCGGGAAATCCTTCAGATAGTTCAGCGACGAATAGCCAGTGCCAAAGTCGTCCACGGCAATCGCCACTCCCAGGGACTTCAGCGCGGTTAACGTCTGCATGGTCTCATCCACATCCTGCAACAACACACTTTCAGTCAGTTCCAGCTCGATCGTAGACGGCTCTAACCGGTGGCGCTCGAGCACCCCACCTACCTGAGCCGCCAGATGTCCATCGGTAAACTGCCGGGCGGACAGATTGATAGAGAGTCGAGGCAGCGGACAACCCGCATCCCGCCAAAGGGCCATCTGGCGACAAGCCTGATCCATGACCCAGTCACCAAGTGCGCCAATCAAGCCAATTTCTTCCGCAATAGGCACGAATACAGCGGGCGAAATGGCTCCCCGCTCCGGGTGCGTCCAGCGTAACAGGGCTTCTGCCCCCGTAAGCCGCCCACTGACACAGTCGAACTGGGGCTGATAGTGGAGCTGCAACACGTCATCCTGCAATGCATGACGCAAATCACTCTCCAGACTGACCCGTTCCGACGCCCTGGCATTCATTTCCGCCTGGTAGAACTGGAAAGTATCCTTGCCAATCGATTTGGCATGATACATGGCCGTATCTGCATTCTTGAGAAGCGCGTTCGGCTCGACACCATCCTGCGGATACAGCGCAAGACCGATACTCGCGCTGATGAAAAACTCCCGTTCCTGGAGTACAAACGCAGGGGCCAGAACGGCAAGAATCTTTTCTGCTACATGGATGGCAGCGGCCATGGCTTTTTCACGATCAACCAGTCCCGGCAGAAGGATGGTGAATTCGTCGCCCCCCATGCGAGCAACGGTATCGCTGTCGCGCACGCAGTCGTTGAGCCGGCGCGCTACCTCCTTGAGCATGACGTCACCGGCAGCATGACCCAGCGTATCGTTGATCGGCTTGAAGCGATCCAGATCCAGGAAAAGCACTACAGCGCATTCACCACGCCGCTCAGCCAGTTGCAGCGCCGTTCTTATCCGGTCCTGAAAAAGCAGTCGGTTCGGCAAACCAGTCAGGGCATCGTAATAGGCGAGGGTCTCAATGCGTGCTTCGTTGGCCTTGCGTTCACTGATGTCCACAAAAAAACATACGTAGCTGACCAGGTCGCCTTCGTTATCATGTACCGCGGTAATACCGGCCCAGGAAGGGAATTTCTCACCATTCTTGCGCCGCATGAATATTTCACCTTCCCAGCGCCCCTGTTCGCGCAAAATACCCAGAAGCCCTGGATAAAAAAGCTCCTCCTGGACGCGCCATGCAAGCATCTCCGGCGTCTGGTCAATGATCTGCTCGGCTGCATAACCGGTTATCTGGATGAAGTTTTCATTTACCTGTACGACATATCCGGCCGGATCCATGACACGGATGGCACCCGTGGTGTTCTCGAATACGGTCGCTGCCATGCGTAACCGGTTTTCGGTTCGCCGCTGCTCGGAAATATCCCGGGCAATTCCCAGTATCCCCAGAAACCGCCCCTCGTTGTCCCACATCAGCGACAGACGAACCTCTGTTGGACATTTATGCCCATCCGCCTTGATGCAATCGACGGTTGTCTGACGATGGTATCCCTCTGCCCTGAGTCTTTCAGCCTTCTCTGCATTGTCGAGACGGGGAGCAAGTTCGCGCAGTACCGAGCTGATAAAGCGGGTATATGAAGGCCCTGCAACCACTTGACCGAATCCGGTTTCTATCAGCTCCTCAGGCCTGTAGCCCAACATCCGGGTAACCGAAGGGCTGATGTAGTCGAGTCTAAAGCTCGTATCAGTCGCCCAGATCACATCACTGATGTTTTCAGCCAACAACCGGTAACGCTGTTCGCTGGTCCGCATCTGTTGGGTCGCTATTGTCTGCTCATGGATGTCGCGTACCACTCCGATGATCTGACGTACCTGGCCATCAGGGAGCCGGGAAAGGACTTTCACGCGCAAACTGTGCCAGCGCCAGCTGCCATCAACATGGCGCCAGCGTATACGCGCCTCCTGAACCGTACCGTCCGTCAGAACCTGCTGCAGATTACGATTGATCTGCATTTGCTCAATGTCATCGGGGTGCAGCAGACGATCCCGGTAGTCATTATCGAGTACCCGTTCGTCAGACTCATCGTAACCAAGTAGCTGCGCTAGGGAGCGGTTGCTGTAGACGAATTGCTGACTCTGCATGTCCTTGATAAACACAACGTCTGGTACAGCCTTGACTACCCCTGCCCAATAGCGCTCTCGTTCGATCATCGACAACTCAATCTTTCGACGGGCGCTGATATCGCTCAAGCTAACCGTAACCGCATGATAATCCTCGGCATTCTCTGGTAGCCGCATGATAATCCACGCATGCCGCACCTTTCCCGAGGGCACCACAAACGGCGTCTCGAATTCAAGACGCGGAGTCCGATTCACTACCGCCAGAATGATCTTGTAACGCGCTGAATCCCTGCGAACCTTGTCATCGCGCTGAAGAACACTCTCCACGCCATCGACAGAACTCTGGCCGGTCAAATCCAGCGCTACCTGATTGGCATCAACCACTTCCAGATTGCTGAAAATTTCCTTATGACGCTGCGGATTGGCATCAAGCCAGGCATCCAGAGTCCCCTGATTGTAGATCCCTTCACGTAACAGCCAGGCTCGCAGCCTAGACAGGTCAAACTGACAAAGCGCTATACCGACGCCCTGAAAGATGTCCCGGTAGCGCCGCTCGGTATCCTCAACGTGGGCAAATGAGGCCTGATTGCGCTCAAGCAACGCCTGATTGATACGACGCATTCTTGCCATCGTCCAGACCACAACAAGGAGAATCAGAATGAAGCCAGCGACCAGAAAGACTTTTAAGCGGACTGCCTGACCCATTCTCTGCAGGTAATATCCCGGCTCTATCAGACCTCTTACTTGCCAGAGCGTGCCGGCGACAGGAGCACTGACAACCACCTGACTACGCTCCGGGGCGCTCATTGGCTTGTTATCCAGATACACCACGTGTCCGCTCTCCTGACGAGCCAGGACTCGGGCATGGCCGGAATCCTCCAGCAGCCAGGAATACCCTTGGGCCGGCTGGGCAGAGACCAGTGTAGAGATCTCACGATCCTCTACCTCGAGCACCCAGAACTGTCCCGCATTCTCACTTGCGATCGACCAGTAGAGCGCGCCATGGTCAACATCAGAATCGAGCGCAAAAGAATAACCACTCATGTGCAGACCTCGCACAGAGGGCATCCAGGGTGGTATCGAATCAGTGCCCGGCGCGCCTGGAATCAAGACACGGGTAACTCCGCGTAGCCCCGGTAACAGTGTCGCCGCGGACTCAACAGCTTGATCAGGCTTCTCCGAGTAAAGATTATCAAGCAATTCGGCGAGCGCCAGGGACTTGACCTCCAGATTCAGACCAATCTGGCTGGCTGTCAGCCAGACGGACTCTTCCACCTGAATCTGATGTTGATGGCGCAACAAGCGAAAGTCCTGCAAGGTCTGCCAAACCATGAGAGTGGCAAGCAGGATGCCAGATAACGCGACGAGCAGAATACCGGCGCTGACCGGCAATCCATCCGCCGACCCCGCCGTGGACGCGGGTCCTGATCCTGCGACGGTGCTTTTGTTGTTGTTATTCAAAATACTCAACTTTACGCAACAGAGTGTCCGTTAATTATGCTATCACAGGCAATGGCGCTACAAGCGGCACGCAAGGCCCAGGCAAATTTGCCCTGAAAGCCCAGTTGGGCTAGCCTTGCGGGCAATTTCGCAGCCCCTGGCGGCCATCGCGAGTCAGTACCGATCCACTTCTCAAATTCAGGTTTTGCGCATCATGGCTCAATACGTATACAGCATGCACCGTGTCGGCAAGGTCGTCCCGCCGAAGAACCGCATCCTCAAGGACATTTCCTTGTCTTTTTTCCCCGGCGCCAAAATTGGCGTGCTGGGCCTGAACGGCTCAGGCAAATCGACCCTGCTTCGCATCATGGCAGGCGTGGATACCGAGATCGAAGGCGAAGCCCGTCCGATGCCGGGAATCAAGATCGGCTACCTGCCACAGGAGCCCGAGGTCGACCCCGAGAAGACTGTCCGTGAAATAGTCGAGGAAGCAGTCAGCGAGATCAAGGATGCCCAGGCACGTCTGGATCAAGTCTACGCTGCCTACGCCGAGCCTGATGCCGACTTCGACGCCCTTGCCGCCGAACAGGCCAAACTGGAAGCAGTTCTGCAGGCCGGTGATGGCCACAACCTGGATCGGCAGCTTGAAGTCGCCGCTGACGCGCTGCGTCTGCCGCCGTGGGATGCAAAGATCGAGCACTTGTCTGGCGGCGAAAAACGCCGTGTCGCCCTGTGCCGCCTGTTGCTTTCCGCTCCGGACATGCTCCTGCTCGACGAGCCAACCAACCACCTGGACGCCGACTCCGTTGCCTGGCTGGAACAGTTTCTGCACAACTTCTCCGGCACCGTGGTGGCGGTGACGCACGATCGATACTTCCTGGACAACGTGGCCGGCTGGATTCTCGAACTTGACCGCGGCCACGGTATACCCTTTGAAGGCAACTACTCCCAGTGGCTGGAATCCAAGGCCACGCGTCTGGCTCAGGAATCCAAGCAGGAATCCTCCCACGCTAAAGCAATGAAAGCCGAACTGGAATGGGTACGTCAGGGCGCCAAGGGTCGCCAGGCCAAGTCCAAGGCACGCATGCAGCGTTTTGAAGAGTTGCAATCACAGGAGTTCCAGAAGCGCAGCGAAACCAATGAGATCTACATCCCCGCTGGTCCGAGACTGGGCGACAAGGTCATCGAGTTCAACGGTGTGAACAAGGGTTACGGCGACCGCGTTCTGATTGATGACCTGAGCTTCGCTGTACCCAAGGGTGCGATTATTGGCGTGATCGGTGGGAACGGCGCTGGCAAGTCCACACTATTCCGGATGATTACCGGCAAGGAACAACCTGATAGCGGCAACATTGACATCGGTGAAACGGTTCTGATCGCCAGCGTCGATCAGAGCCGGGACGAGCTTGACGGCAAAAAAACCGTCTGGGAACAAGTCTCTGATGGGTTTGACATGATCAAGGTAGGCAACTACGAGGTTCCTTCCAGGGGGTATGTAGGCCGTTTCAACTTCAAGGGAGCAGACCAGCAAAAGTTCGTCAAGGATCTTTCCGGTGGTGAGCGCGGCCGTCTGCATATGGCTCTGACACTGAAGAAAGGCGCCAACGTGCTGCTGCTCGACGAACCCTCCAACGACCTGGACGTGGAAACCCTGCGCGCACTGGAAGAAGCTCTGCTCGACTTCCCGGGCTCCGCTATCGTGATCTCTCACGATCGCTGGTTCCTCGACCGAATTGCAACCCACATCCTCTCCTATGAGGACGAAGGCAAGGTTAGCTTCTTCGAGGGCAACTACACCGAGTTCGAAGCCGACCGCAAGAAGCGTCTAGGCGAAGCGGCAGCCCAGCCACACCGGGTGCGCTACAAGAAACTGGCCTGAATCCGAGCAGGCTGCCGAGCTAGCGCCGGCAGCCTGAGCGGTTAAAACTTCGTCATCTCGAGTGTTAGTCCTGGAGAACCCTCTTTCTCACCGGGACGCCCCCCCTGCACACCATGTGCTCTGCATTTGTTGCCAGTTGTTTTCTCCAGCCATTGCTTGCTCCCCCTCTGCTAGAGTCTCTGCTTTCTCCGAATTCAAGAGACCAGCATGACCCAAACCCTGAGCGATTACATACAGAAACTGCAGGAACGTGACTCAGACCAGCCAGAGTTTCACCAGGCCGTGAAGGAGATTCTTACCAGCCTCTGGCCCATGCTGGAGAGCAAACCAGAGTATTTTGATAAAGGCATCATTGATCGCCTCGTAGAGCCCGAGCGCACCATCATTTTCCGCGTGCCTTGGGTAGATGATAAGGGAAAGGTGCAGGTCAACCGGGGCTACCGGGTACAGATGAACAGCGCAATAGGGCCTTACAAGGGTGGGCTGCGCTTTCATCCCTCGGTGGATCTGGGCGTGCTGAAGTTTCTCGCCTTTGAGCAGGTTTTCAAGAACGCCCTGACCATGCTGCCATTGGGCGGCGCGAAGGGTGGTGCCGACTTCAACCCCAAGGACAGAAGTGACGGCGAGATAATGCGCTTTTGCCAGTCATTCATGACTGAATTGTCCCGCCACATTGGCGAAGACCTTGACGTCCCGGCTGGAGACATTGGCGTTGGCCCCAGAGAAATAGGCTATCTTTACGGCCAGCATAGGCGACTCACGAATCGCAATACATCGGCGCTGACCGGTAAAGGACAGGCTTACGGTGGTAGCCGATTGCGCACCGAAGCAACCGGCTACGGAGTTGTGTACTTTACCCAGGAAATGCTCAACACGCGGGACTGCAGCATCGAGGGCCAACGTATTGCAGTTTCCGGTGCCGGCAACGTCGCACAGCATACTGTCCGCAAACTTCTGCAGCTGGGGGGTATCGTCGTATCCATGTCCGACTCTACCGGCACCCTGCACAATCCGGAGGGTCTGACTACTGATCAATGGGAAGCCGTGGTAGAACTGAAAAATCGCAAGGGCGGTAGCTTGCGGGAGCTCGACCAACACGACGGTCTGCGTTTCCTGGAGGAGCAAAAACCCTGGCAACTTGAATGCGACATTGCCATTCCTTGCGCAACACAAAATGAACTGGACGCAGATGACGCCCGCGCGCTGCTCGACAACGGTTGCTGGTGCGTGACAGAGGGCGCAAACATGCCGTCGACCATAGAAGCCATCCAGACATTCCAGCAGGCACGTATCCTGTTTGGTCCCGGCAAGGCGGCAAACGCAGGCGGAGTCGCAGTCAGTGGTTTGGAAATGTCACAGAATGCGATGCGCCTGCACTGGGGTGCCTCAGAAATAGATGATCGTCTTCTGGAAATAATGAAGAGCATTCACCAGTCCTGCGTGCAAGGTGGGAAAGAGGATGACCATATCAACTATGTGAAGGGTGCCAATCTGGCAGGATTTACCAGGGTAGCCGAGGCCATGCTTGCACAGGGAGTCATCTAACAATGCAAATTGGAGCTATAGTAGTAAGTACACTTAATCTGCCAAGGCAACATCCATGAGTGACGACCGCCGCCGTTTTACCCGCGTTCCGTTCGACGCACAAACCAGCCTGCGCCAGGACGGTGTGGATATCGATGTTCAGCTTGTGGATCTGTCATTGCACGGACTGCTTGTGCTCGAGCCCAAGGGTTGGGAGAGCGTCAGCAACGCCGGCCAGTTCGTTGCCATCATCGAGCTGGCAGAGGGAAGCCAGATACGCATGGATGTGCATCTGGCCCACGCTGAGGAGGGCTTGCTTGGCTTCGAGTGCGACTATATAGACCTGGACTCTATCAGCCACCTCAAACGGTTGGTGGCGCTCAACACCGGCGATGAAAAACTACTTGAGAGGGAGCTAGGCGGACTGCTCTGAGGCTCCTTTCTGTCAGTCGAAGATTGCCGACAATGCCTCATCAAGCCGGGTCACAGGCACGACCTGCATGCCCTTCGGACTCTCCTTTGGCGCGTTTGCCTTGGGAACAATGGCGCGAGTAAAGCCGTGCTTGGCGGCCTCCTTCAGCCTTTCCTGTCCGCTGGGCACCGGCCGAATTTCCCCTGACAACCCCAGCTCACCAAAAACCATCAAATCCATGGGCAGCGGGCGGTTACGTAGACTCGACATGACTGCCGCCAGTAATGCCAGATCAACGGCGGTTTCCAGCACCTTCACGCCCCCGACCACGTTGACAAAGACGTCCTGATCGTAGGTCGCGACGCCACCATGCCGGTGCAGAACGGCTAACAGCATGGCCAACCTGTTTTGATCCAGACCCAGGGTCACGCGCCTCGGATTACCCAGGTGGGAGGTGTCAACCAACGCCTGAACCTCCACCAGCATCGGTCTGGAGCCCTCCCATGTAGACATCACCACACTACCCGGGATTGGTGTCTCGTAACGCGAGAGAAAAATTGCCGACGGATTCGATACTTCCTTCAGACCCTTGTCGGTCATTGCAAAGACACCGAGTTCGTTGACCGCGCCGAAACGATTCTTCACAGCACGTAACATCCGCAAGCGCCCGTCGGATTCGCCCTCGAAGTACAGTACCGTATCCACCATGTGTTCAAGCACTCGCGGACCCGCCAGGGAGCCCTCTTTGGTGACATGACCCACCAGAAAAATCGCCGTCCCACTCTGCTTGGCATAGCGCACCAGTAGCGCTGCACTTTCTCGCACCTGGGCAACGCCTCCCGGTGCTGATTGAAGTTGCTCGGTAAAGATTGTCTGAATGGAATCGACCACCATCACCCGCGGCTTTTCCACCCGCGCTGTGGCGATAATGCTTTCGATACAGGTCTCGGTCATCACCTTCAACCGTTCCTCAGGCAAACCCAGACGCCTGGCCCGCATTGCTACCTGCTGCTGCGACTCTTCACCTGTTACGTATAACGCAGGCATGCTCTCGGCAAGCTGACACAAGGTTTGCAACAGAATCGTCGACTTGCCGATACCCGGGTCGCCACCAATCAGAACCACTGACCCCGCTACCAGCCCACCCCCCAGTACCCGATCAAGCTCGGAGGATCCACTTGGTTGTCGGGGTACCTCCTCGGTAGACACCTCCGCCAGCGTACGAACCTGCGCTGCCTGCCCGGCCCAATGACCGCTGCGCCCGGTAACCGGACCACTGCCGCCCGTTGGCGTGGTATCCACCACGGTTTCTACGAGCGTGTTCCAAGCCTGACATTCACCACATTGGCCGGCCCATTTGGAAAATGTTGCTCCACAGTCTGTACAACCATATATGCGCTTGTTTTTTGCCATGGAGTTCCCCGGGGATAGAACAAAGGTGCTATTTTCACACGATACATACGTGTCGCTCAGTCGATTGGCTTAACGGGCCAATGGCCAGCACTTCTATCGACTATACTCTGCCTGTATTTGCACAAGAGACCCATTGTATGCCGACCGAGATTGAAATTCCCAAACCCTGCAAAGCCTGCCAGGAAAATGAGCCGCTTTGCTTTGACTTCACCATGGCATTTCAACCAATAGTCGATACCCGCGACAATAGCGTCTTCGCCTATGAGGCCCTGATAAGGGGTGTAGATGGCGCCGGGGCAGCGAGCATGTTGTCGAAAGTAAACGAGGACAACCGCTACATCTTTGACCAGTCATGTCGGGTCAAGGCCGTTGAGCTTGCCTCAAGATTGCAGATTCCCTGTTTTATCAGCATCAACTTTCTACCCAACGCGGTCTATCAGGCGGCAACCTGCATACGCGCAACACTGGAAGCTGCAAGGCGATACAACTTTCCGACCAACCGGTTGATATTCGAGATCACCGAAAACGAAAGACTGGTCGATAAGGAACATCTCAAAAGCATCATCAAGGAATACAAACGACAGGGCTTCAAGACCGCGATTGATGACTTTGGTGCCGGTTACTCCGGCCTGAACCTGTTGGCGGAATTCCAGCCGGATATCATCAAGCTGGATATGGATATTGTTCGTGACATTGACCATGATCCGGTCCGCCAGGCAATTGTGCGAGGCATTATTGGTGTCTGCCAGGCACTGGGTATTGATGTCATTGCCGAAGGCATCGAGAGCCAGGAAGAGCTCGATATTCTGCGCTCGATGGGCGTATTTCTGTTTCAGGGTTTCCTGTTTGCCAAACCCGGATTCGAACATCTTCCGGAGATCACCTGGCCCGCCAATGTCTGAAAGCAAGAAGGAAAAGAAAACCGCTAAGGGCAGGGTCGACCAACTGAACGAGCAATTACTCGAGGCTCAGTTCGAACTGCGCAAGTCCGGCAAGGGCCCCGTTTTCCTGTTGATCGGCGGTGATGACCACGTTGGAAAAGCGGAGATAATCCATACCTTCTATGCGTGGCTGGACAATCGGTTTCTCAATGCCCGCGCCTTTACCTTGCCCCGTGGCCTCGAAGAACAAATGCCTCGCTTCTGGCGTTATTGCCGGACGCTTCCTCCGAATGGGGAGATAGGCTTTTATCTGGGCTCCTGGTATCACCAACCATTGCGGGAATTTTGCACCGGCCAGATATCCGAACAGCAATTTTCTGAGCAGATGCAGGATATTTTGCGCTTCGAGCAGTTGCTGGTGCACGAGGGGGCAAGCGTTCTGAAAGTCTGGCTTGAGTATGACAAATCCAAACCAGTACATGAGGATGCTTCTTCATCCACCACCGTCGCCATGCGCGAGTGGAATGACCTCAGTCCAGCACAATTCGAGCATGTGCACGGCGCAGCCCAGCGCATGATCGAACTCACGTCGACCGAAGGAGCCCCATGGACGAACGTGTGCAGCAACGATGCCGAGCAGCGTGACCTGCAAATTGGCCAACTGATGCTCGATGCGATCCGTGCGCAACTGAGTGAAGAGAAGCAAAGTACCCTCCCCCATAGCTGGATCCCCTCCACGCGCGAACTGCTGGATGAGCTGGATTACACCCCTGCTATGGACAAGGACGAATACAAGGTTCAACTGGATTATTACCAGAATTTTTTGCGCCAACTGGTTCGCCACCCGGATTTCTCTGGTCGCAGCTTGATGCTGGTTTTCGAGGGAACAGACGCAGCGGGTAAAGGCGGGACCATAAGACGCATCACCCAGTGTCTGGACCCACGCTTTTTGCGCGTACATGGCACTCGAGCCCCTACTGATGAAGAAAGACGACAACCTTACTTGATGCGATTCTGGCGCCACATTCCAGCGCCGGGAAACATTGTCGTATTCGATCGCAGTTATTACGGTCGGGTGCTCGTCGAACGCGTCGAAGGTTTTTGTAGCGCAGCGCAGTGGCAACGCGCCTATGGCGAAATCAATGATTTTGAGCATCAGTTGCAACAGAGCGGCATTCTGGTTATCAAGTTCTGGCTGGCGATCACTCAGGAGGAACAACTTGATCGATTCGAGGCCCGAGAGGAATCACCACTCAAGCGTTATAAATTGACCGACGAGGACTGGCGTAATCGCAAGCAATGGTCCGCCTATCGCGAAGCGGTCCACGACATGCTTGAGTTCACCGATACCGACGAATCCCCCTGGCATCTGATATCCAGCGAGGACAAACGTCATGGTCGCATCCAGGCGTTGAAAATTGTTTGCGAAAGCCTGCAACACGCGCTCAAATAGTAGCCGCTACCGCTCCAGGGAAGCACTACACAGGAATAGTTGCCATGCGTCTACTAAATGAGTTTAAAGCGTTTGCGATGCGGGGAAATGTCGTCGAGATGGCGATTGGTATCATTATCGGCGCGGCTTTCGGCAAGGTTGTTTCGTCGTTCGTCGCCAATGTGGCGATGCCGCCGCTGGGCCTGCTGATCGGGGGAGTGGATTTTGCCGATCTGGCAATCGTATTAAGGGAAGCCCAGGGCGAACTACCCGCAGTAACGCTGGGCTACGGACTGTTCATCCAGAGCATTGTTGATTTTCTCATCGTTGCAGCCGCGATCTTTGTTGCCATCAAGGTAATGAATAATCTCAAGCGCGAAGAAGTGGAAGAACCTGCCCCGCCGCCAGTGGAAACTCAGAGCAAGCAGGAAATACTGCTGGGTGAAATTCGCGACCTGCTTCAACAGCAGAGACAGTAGCCGTAGCAGTAACGGGGACATCAACTGGGGTATACTGCGCTCCAGTTGTTTGATCCGATTCATTTACAGCGGCATCCCCATGCAAACTTGCACCACTGCGTTTGGCCCACTCGAGCTCGAACGCTACCCCGTCACTGAGAACCCCACACTCCAGGCATTCGATACTGCAGATGTGTATTTGTTGCAGACCCTGGCTGACCAACCTGCGTCGGACCTGCCCGTGCTGGTTATCAACGATCACTTCGGCACCCTGGCATGCGCCCTGGCAAAAGCTGACCCGGCTCTGAAACCCCATAGCTGGAGTGACTCCGAACTGGCCAGACTGGCTCTTGAGGCCAACCTGGCAAATAACCAGTTGGCGCCTGACGCAGTCGTTTTCATTGACAGTCAGCAGGCTCCAAAGGGACCTTACCGGCAAGTGCTGATCAGAGTGCCGAAAAGCCTGGCGCTGATGGAGGACCAATTGTCACGCCTGCGTGAGCATCTTGCCGAGGATGCAACGGTGATTGCCGGCGCCATGCTCAAGCATTTGCCCCACGCGGCAGGTGATCTGCTGGCAAAACATATAGGCCCTTATCAGGCTTCACTGGCGTGGAAAAAGGCCCGGCTTCTGACCGCTACATTCGATACGAATCTGACACCAGTCAGCGTTGATCTGACGACCGAGTATTCCCTGCCGGGTGCGTCCGTGGAGCTCACCAACCTGCCCGGCGTGTTCTCCAGGGATAAACTGGATAACGGCACCAGACTCCTGCTTGAAAGCCTGCCTACCGCTGTAGGCGATCAACGCATCGTCGATCTGGGTTGCGGCAATGGTGCACTTGGCATCAAGGCTGCTCAGCTCAATCCTGAAGCACAGCTTGTGTTCATTGATGAATCCCACGCGGCAGTTGCCTCGGCGCGCCTCAATTTTGCTCGCGCCTTTCCCGAGCGGCAGGCTGAATTTCTGGTCAGCGATGGGCTCAAGGATATGCCACCCAGTAGTGTGAAACTGGTGCTGTGCAATCCGCCTTTTCATCAGCAACAGGCTGTCGGCGACGAGGCGGCCAAGCGGCTGTTTACTCAAAGCAGTGAAGCATTGGATGACGAAGGCAGCCTGATGGTAGTAGGCAACCGTCACCTGGGATATCACGTGAAGTTGCGGGCCAATTTCGACAAGGTCGAGCAGCTGGCTGCCAACCCCAAGTTTGTTGTGCTCAAGGCGAGCCAGTAACACCTAGCCCGCCGGAGGTTGACTCTTCTGGCGACGGCAACGCTCGGAACAGTATTTAACGTCGTCCCAGCAGCGCTGCCATTTCTTGCGCCAACTGAATGGCAGACCGCACTGCACGCAAACCTTGGTCGGTAGGTCCGCCTTTTTCTTCACAGGGCCTCGCCCTCGTCCAGGCGCTTGAGCAGTACTTCGCCCCAGTCCCATAACGCCTGCTGGTTCTTCTCCGTCATCCTGTCCAGGGTGCCGTAGATCATCTTCATCCGGTGGTTACTTTTGAACTGATCGCGATGGCGTATCAGGAAGTGCCAGTAGAGTGAATTGAACGGACAGGCCTTCTCCCCGGTTTTCTCGGTAACCTTGTAACTGCAACCCTGGCAATGATTGGACATGCGCTTTATGTACTGCCCGCTCGAGCAATAGGGCTTGGAACCGAGGTAACCACCATCTGCATGCATTACCATGCCCAGCGTATTAGGCAGCTCGACCCAGTCGAACGCATCCATATAAACCGCCAGATACCAGTCACAGATCTGTTTTGGCTGGATGCCTGCAAGCAGCGCAAAGTTACCGGTCACCATCAAGCGTTGAATATGATGCGCATAGGCATGCTCCAGCGTCTGCCCAATGGCCTGCTGCATACAACGCATGTGAGTCTTGCCGGTCCAATAAAATTCCGGCAAGTCACGCTGGTTACCCAGCTTGTTGTTTTCGGCATAGTCAGGCATCAGTAGCCAGTAGATACCGCGTACATATTCACGCCAGCCGATTATCTGCCGAATGAACCCCTCTGCGGCGTTCAGCGGTATATCGCCCGCCTGATAGGCAGCCTGGACGTCTAGACATACCCTGCGGGGGTCAAGCAGACCGATGTTCATCGCGGCGGCGATGCGGGCGTGAAACAGGAATGGCTCGTGATCAGCCATTGCATCCTGAAAGTCGCCAAAGCGCGGCATACCCTGGTCGAGAAACGTTTGCCATAGATGCTCTGCTTGGGTGGCCGTCACGGGATAGTCAAAGTTGTCCAGGACCCCGTAATGATCTGCGAAGTGCTCAGCAACCAGCTCTTCCACTTCACAGGTGATCTTGTCCCGCGGGAATTGTGGCTGAGTCGGTACCTGGACATCCGCAGGTAGAGCTTTGCGATTATCGGAATCGAAGTTCCAGCTGCCCCCCTCAGGACTACCATCGGCGTCGAGTAGCAGTTGATGTTCCTTGCGCATTTCACGGTAAAAGAATTCCATGCGCAGCTGCTTACGATCCCCAGCCCACTGCGAAAAACGCTCATGAGTGCACAGAAACCGGTCATCCTGAAGAATTTGGAGTTCGCAGACCTTGTCTTTCAGAGTGCTGAAGGCATCCATCAACCGCCATTCGCCCGGCTCGCAAAGCAGGATAGATTCAGGATTGAGCCTCTTGCGAGCGCGCTCAAGTTCGCCCTTCAGGGAACCGGTGTTATCCCTGTCATCAAGTTTTATGTAGTCGACGCAAAATCCACGCTCCTCAAGCTCCCCGGCAAAATGGCGCATAGCAGACAATATGAACAGGATCTTCTTGGGGTGGTGGCGCACATAGCGACCCTCCTCCCCGACCTCCGCCATTAGTATCCGGTCTTTATCCGGATCAGCATCGCGCAGGGTGATCAGGTCATGACTAAGCTGATCACCGAGTATCAGTATCAGATTGCGGGTCATGAGTGCAGGGAGTAGGTGAGGCGCATGGGAGGTGCTTTGGGTGAGCCACCCTGGCCACCAGGGCCTATTTCGTCATACACATTGTGATGAATCAGATCGATTGTTTCGAGCGGAATATCGCCAAGCGCCCTGCGCGCCTCCTCGAATGAACGGAACGTCCAGGGACGCTTATCACAGAGCTGCTTTTTGAGCATGTCTCGACGACTGTCCAGTACCGCCTCGACAAGATAAATGGATCCCTCGTGGGACAGTACGTTCAGTTCAATGACCTGGCCTTCAGTGGCCAGTTTGTGCAAGTCGTCGAGCGTCATCAAATCACTCCAGGGCAACTGGTTGGGTAAAAACTATACCGCTGCCCCGAACGATGCTCCATTCGCAGGTGTTACATATTGTCCTTTTTCATGGACAGGGCGCTTTCGGCCTTGGCGATCTTGTCCAGTAGGCCCATACCAAACGCTGAAACAACGAAGGTCATGTGGATAATCACATACCACATCATCTTGTCGTTGGGGATGTTCTGGGCGTTCATGAACACCTTGAGCAGGTGAATCGAAGAAATGGCCACTATCGAAGCCGCCACTTTCATCTTCAGCGAGCTGGAGTCCATTTTCCCCAACCAGCTCAACTTCTCCTGACCTTCCTTGATATCCAACTGGGAAACAAAATTCTCGTAGCCCGATATCATCACCATGACCAACAAACCGCCTACCAGTGCCATGTCGACCAGGGATAACACCACCAGTATCAAATCCGCTTCGGCAATGGCAAACAGATTAGGGATCAGGTGAATGACTTCCTGAAAAAACTTGACCGCCAGTGCGAAGAGCGCGAGCGAGAGGCCCAGATAGATCGGCGCCAGAATCCAGCGAGCGGCATACAACAGTGTTTCAAGTGCACGTTCCATATTCATTAATACCTTTATCAGTAGGGTTACCCACGTGTTGGGCAAGTTGTTCACAAATACTGTGGATAACTCTGTGGGCAGTCGGATATAACCAGGGCGCAAGTCCGAGTAGGGCGGCTATCCTCGTTATAGTACAAAAAACAGCCAATAAAGTTTCATAGCAAATTCAAACACCTGTTGGCCACCATTCCATGGTGGCTACAGCTGGACAAAATGAATTTTTACTGAATCACTCAACGTGTGATGTACCTCACGGTTTTGAGGTATTGACAATTCAGGAAACCGTCTGGGACTTGGATATGCTCCACACTATCTGTGGATAAGTCTGTTGGTAACCATGGGAAACAATGCTGCGCGGCGTACCTGGGCAGGTATCCGCGCGATTGTTCATCGAGTGATCAAGTTCGACTGGCTGGTTTCGATTCATCAGCTTCATTCGAGCTGGACTCATCATCGCGCTGCAGTTCTGCAATTTCTCGTAGACGTCCCACCACCCGCGCATTGATAGTCCCTTCGGGGTAATGACCTGAGTCGTCGGCTGATCCGGTTTCCTCACCCGCCAGCAATCCCATAGCCTGATCTACCTTGCTGACCGCGTAGATATTGAACAGTCCGGCCTGCACTGCATCCAGCACACTCTGATCGAGCATCAGGTTAGGGATGTTCGCCCGGGGAATGATAGCGCCCTGTGAGCCGGTAAACCCACGGGCCTGGCACAGGCGAAAGAAACCTTCAATTTTTTCGTTGACCCCACCGACCGCCTGTACCTCTCCAAACTGGTTAATGGATCCAGTAATGGCAAATCCCTGTTTCAGTGGTGTCCGCGATAAAGCCGACATCAGTGCACAGACCTCTCCCAGGGAGGCACTATCGCCGTCCACGTAGCCATAGGATTGTTCCAATGCGATGCTGGCCGAGATTTCCAGTGGAAAATGCTGGGCGTAACGACTCCCCAGATATCCGGTAAGAATCATGACTCCTTTGGAGTGAATGGGCTGTCCAAGCTCCACCTCACGCTCGATATCGACGATGCCACTGCCGCCGGGGTAAACAGTGGCACTGATCCGCGCTGGCACACCGAAGACTGAATCTCCCACTTCCAGCACGGTGAGACCGTTGCACTTGCCAACCTCCGCGCCATCGGTATCAATCAGGATAACGCCAGACAGCATATCTTCGCGGATGCGTGCGCTGACACGTCCGGTGCGCGCTTCCTTGGCTTGCAGTGCTCTTTCGATATGTGCGGTGTCAATCAGTCCGTCCCCGGCAAGCTGCCGGGTAAAATCGGCCTCAGCGACCAACTGGAAAATATCGCTGATGCGCGCAGACAAACGCTTTTGATGCTCTGCCAGGCGTGCGCTATGGGTCATCACCCGGGCAACAGCCGCTGCAGTCAGTGGCGCGATCCCCTCCTCCGAGGTCCGCGTTTTGAGCAACTGCGCCATGCTCTCGATACTTTCGGGGGTACGTGGCAAGTCTTCATCGAAATCCACCAGAACGCGAAACATCTCCTGAAAGTCCGGGTCCAGATCCTGCAGTGTGTAATAGAGATGCCGGGAACCTATGATAATGACCTTGACCGCCAGGGGTATGACCTCAGGGGTCAGAGTCACCGTGGTCAAGCGACCCATATCAGCCCAGGGCGACTCCATTTTCAATTGACGCGATTGCAGGGCGCGCTTGAGTGCGTCCCAAACGAAGGGCTCACCCAGCAACTTTTCAGCCTCAAGAACCAGATAGCCCCCGTTGGCTTTGTGTAATGCACCGGGACGGATATGCCGATAACTGGTAATAAGCGCACCCTGTTCAGAACTGTATTCAATACGTCCAAACAGGTTGTCGTATGACGGGTGTGGCTCATGCACTACCGGAGCCCCGCCCGTATCAGCGTGACCTACGATCAGACTGGGGCAATACTGTTCGGTAAGCAGCTGCTTTTTATAGGCCTCGGGACGGGGCTCTAGCGCCCGTTCATCGACTAGAAGCTCTACCACCGTTTTCAACAGGTTTTGCCGAACCAGATTCAGGTAATCACAGACGGCGTCATTACCGCTGTATTGTTCCAGCAGCGGCTCAAGGATCGGCTTGATCGCATCGGTGATGGTCTGCTCGTTCAACTCGCGAAGCTGGTTGCTGGATTCGCGCTTCCACTGCGGCAGGCTTGAAAGCGCTTCGTTCAGGACTTCCTCAAGTGTGGCTATGTCCACATGAAAGCGCTCGCGCTCCTCTTCAGGAAGTTGCGCAAACTCGGCTTCGTCCAGTGCCTTGCCATCCTTCATCGGTGTGAAGGCGATATTCTGGGCATCGCGATAGACGGCAATCTTCTTTTCCAGCGCTTTGCGTTCGACCGAATCAATCGCACGGTCATAGCGTTGATTGAAGCCCCTATCGATTGCGCTTTTCTTCTGCTGGAACGCTGGGTGCTCAAACACCGCTGGAAAAGTTGCCAGCAGATTATCAATCAGTTTGTTTACATCCTCCAGCAGCCCGCTGGCCGTGCCTGGCGAAAGGCTCAATACCCAGGGCTCGCGGGGCTCTTCAAAGTTGTTTACGTATAGGCAGTCCTGGGGCGTTATCTGGCGCTTGGCCTCGGCCTTCAGATAACGCATGACGTACGAAAAGCGCCCTGTACCAGGTTCGCCCATAACGAATACGTTGTAGCCAGAGCGGTGCATCGCTACACCAAACTGCAACGCCTCTACCGCGCGGTCCTGCCCGAGAATACCGAGAAAAGGCTCCAGGTCGTCCGTGGTAGTAAACCCCAGGCTGTCCAGGTCGATTGGTGCGGTGAGCTGATCGGGCAGCAGGCGAAGAGCATCGGCATTGTTGGTCATCAAGCGTCCTTCGGGGATGGTTGGCGTGCGAAGCCGCATTGTTGCCCTGTCAGCCTCCGCTGACAAGGGCAAAGCAGCGTTTGACTTGACGACCGGAGGTGCAATCGCGTTCCATTAGAGTAATTACTCAAAGACAATACAAGGTGGCGCAAGCATGACCTTCTCCGTGCAGGAATACGTCGACAACGATGCGACCGGTCTCGCTGAACAGATCGCTTCTGGAACAACCAATGCCGGGGAGATGCTGGATATTGCGCTGGACCAGTATCATCGTCTCAATCCAAAGCTCAATGCGGTCTGCCAGCCGATGTTCGAGATCGCCCGTGACCGTGCCAACCAACCATTAAAAGGTCCTCTGGCGGGCGTTCCCATTCTGATCAAGGACGCCATTCAGGACTACGCCGGCCTGCCAACCGGCAATGGCAGCAAGGTTTTCAGCCGTATTCCGGCAGCACGACACTCGCACATTGTGCAGCGGCTGCTCAACGCTGGGGCCGTAATCATCGGCAAAACCAACACGCCCGAATTGGCCCTCAAGGGCGTAACTGACCCCCAGGCCTTCGGTCATACCCGCAACCCATGGGATATCACACGTACGCCTGGAGGCTCCAGTGGCGGTTCGGCGGCAGCAGTTGCCGCAGGTATGGTTCCCCTTGCCGGGGCAAATGACGGCGGTGGGTCAATCCGTATTCCCGCCGCCTGCTGTGGCCTGTTTGGATTGAGACCCAGCCGCGGACGTGTATCGGTAGGCCCTGCACACGGCGAGATTTGGGAGGGAGCTTCAAGCGATCTAGTTGTGTGTCGCAGCGTGCGCGACGCAGCCCTTTCCATGGACCTCCTGTCGGGGCCCAATCAAGGCGATCCCTTTGTCATCATCTCACCAGAAACCTCTTTCCGAGAACTGGCTGGGCGCGATCCAGGGGTGCTGCGCATAGGCTATAGCACACGCTCACCAGTGGATACGCCCGTTCACCCCGAAGCGGTACGCGCCGTCGAAAATGCAGTACAGACTCTGAGGTCGCTGGGCCACGAAGTGGTTGAGGCTGAGCCCAATTATGACGGACAGGCCTTGGCCCGCTGTTACCTGAATATGTATTTCGGCCAGGTCGCAGCGACACTGGATCAAGCGCGGCAGACCGGAGCACGCGATGACGAATTTGAGTTATTGACCCGCACGCTGGCCGCATTTGGACGTGGACTGACCAGCGCCAGCTATATCAACAGCCACCGCCAGTGGAATCAGTTCAGTCAGGCTCTTGGGACTTTTTATCAGCAGCATGATCTTTATCTCACGCCAGCCATTGCCCACCCCCCTATCCGACATGAACAGGCAGAACTTCCACCTGGTCAGGCTCGAGCGTTACGCTGGCTGACGGCCAGCGGTCTACTGCCCATGCTGGCTCGTTGGGGGGTGATGGATAACATGGTGGAGGATATGGCGCGAAAGAATCTGACTTATGTTCCGTTTACCCAGCTTGCCAACCTCACGGGCACTCCGGCCATGAGCGTGCCGCTGCACTGGACCCCCGAGGGGCTGCCCCTGGGCGTCCAGTTCTGCGGCCCCAGCGCCAGCGAGCCGCTATTGCTGCAGTTGGCCAGTCAACTGGAGCAAGCCCAGCCCTGGGCACACAGGTGGCCAGAGATGAGCAAGATCAAAGTATAGTTATGAAGGTGGTCAGGCCTCTGTTGCCGGACCGAGGGACTTCACAAGCTCTCTGACCAGCGGCTTCATGAAGAAGCTGCTTTCCGGCATCAGATCCACTCTCACGTCGCGGCCACGCAGCTCATCTGCCACCACAGGACCCACAGCGGCGACCTTTAACTGCCGCAATCCATTGATCAGCGCCTGCTCGCCGCATTGCCGCCGCCCGATCTGGAATAATCTGCGCACTTGGGTAGCGCTGGTAAAGGCAACAGCATCGAGTTGCCCACCCAGAATCGCCGCCACCAGCTCCTCTACCCGAGCGTCTTCCACATCATCCGCGTAGATGTATGGAGCCACGCTAGTGACAGATGCCCCCGCTTCACGCAAAAAATCCATCAGCGGTAGATTCGGCTCGGTACCGTATAACTGCACAGCCACGCGCCGACCTTGCAGATTTTCCTGCTGCAGCGTGCGAATGACGCCTTCTGTGGTTGGCTCCAGCGCAACAAGATCGGTCTTCAGACCAATACTGCGCAGCGCTGTGCCGGGCTTTGGACCACGGGTGAGTTTGCGTACCTGACCGAGTTTGGCGACAAAGCTCTCGCGCAGACCTCCCCCCTCACGCTCTGCCGTGCCTAGCAACCGCCGCAGTCCTTCGCCGGTGAGCAGAATAAGATCATCCCAGGGCTCCTCCACGAATGCCCGTATCCAGCCAGCTATCGCGGCCTGATCGGGCGCATCGTGAATAGATACCAGCGGACATCGCAGTACGCTGGCACCCCGGGTTACCAGCATGTCAGCGAACAAATCCAGCTCGCGACTTTCCGGCAATGCAATGTGCCGCCCGGCCAAAGGCTGCTGTTCAACAATCTCGTTCATGGCCACTCCGCCTGCAAAAGCACTATTGTGCCTACTTCTCCCATCCGCGACGATGAATGATTTCATCCAGGGTGCGACTGATGGCGGTGCAGTTACGGACCATCTCGATCTTTTCCCAGGTAGAGCGCTCACCTTCATAAAGCAACCTGTCCATTGCTTCACGCGAGGGCGCCGCAAGTAATCGGACCGGATGATCCCAGCGGTTACGCAGGAAGATATTGATATCCGCTGTGTACTCCTGACGTAACACGCCGTATGCCAGGTGCTGCATAAGGTTGATGACGGGCGATTTGATGCGGATATTATCCCGACCAAACTTCATGGCTTCGGCAGTGGTGCTTTTAATCAGGTTAGCCTGGTAATTGATAATTGCGCGCCAGGCGGTGGGTGGCGCGTCAGGGTCGGGGGTGATCGCCAGAGCAGCGGGGTTGGTCATGCTCGAAATGAAGTGGTTCACGCCGAAGAGGCGAGCCAGGCGTTTGGCGGGCAGATCATCGGCAAAGGAACCGTCGATCCACTTCATGTCAGGCAGATAAGGTACGGTTTCACCATGGGCATTGCGGCACATCAGTGTGACAGGGGGATAGATGCCATAAATCGCGCACGACGCCGTCACCGCAGATCGGATGAGCACATTGGGCGAGGTAACGGTATTAAGTAACCTGGGAGCCTGCTGTCGCTCCAACCCAGTCACGGTGATGTTCAGTTTGCGCCCCGTCAGTTCAAATGCTTCCTGGAAGGTCAAATCGGGAATAATCTTGGCCAGATACTGGATAAGGTTCTCGGCGTCCATCTTCGGTCGCGGGTTACCAAAAAACGACAGTGCAGGCCGAATTGCGGACGTCTCCTCAATTTCATGGTGCAGACTGTCCAGGCTCAGGCGGTGCTCGAGCTCCGCATCAACGTGGGTACAGGCTGTCGCTGCCAGGATGGACCCGGCACTAGAGCCAGATATGATCTCCGGCAGCAGGCCCTGGTCAAACAATGCCTTCAGCACGCCAGCGTGAAAGAAACCAAGGACAGCACCACCGCTGAGCATCAAAGCCGAACGACCAAAGCAATGACTCGCTCGCAGGAAGAAATCCTGTTTTTCTTCTTCGGAAACTATGCTGTCGTCAACTTGATCAAGGTCCTTCAGCGCGCCGCAGGTTTCCTCGATAAATTCGGTAATCAAGTCCTTGGTACCGAATTTTGCCTTGTTGTACATAGACGGTTTGCCCATACCGCCTATGTTGCCGTGAATTCCCTCGTTCAAATCAAAGAGGAGATCGTGATATTCGCCCTTGCTGCGCAAGTCACGCATACGCTCCAGACGCTGGCGTATACCGTGATAGTCGTAGTTCTCGCAGGCGTCGTTCTGTTTCCAGTCGTCCATGCCGTTTTCGGCATCCCAGGCGGCGGCAAGTTCAGACCATTGCTCGTAGGTTTCCGCCTGTTCCATCTCACGCAGCAGGGTTTTGCTTCGAGCTTTTTCAAATAATTTCATTGCAACCTCCGGTATGGCTGGCGCCTCTGGCGAGGCGCTCACCGATTGAAATATCACCTACCGTCCTGCTTTCGCTGCTCCGGTGCGCTCTCCGCCGCAGAAACAATTGAAGCGCTAGTCTGGTCTGCGAGTGAGCTTTTTGTTGCGCTAGTGGACGCGATCGAAGTCTTCGGCACTGCTTCCAGGTGCTTTCTTGCAGTCGGCTGGCTAGCCGGATCATCTACTGAGGCAGCTGGCTTGGCAGTCGCTTTTTTAGGTGTCACTTTGGCCTTGGCTTTGGCTGGTGCACGCTTGGGCTTTGATGCGACCTGGGCTTTAGGCGCTGAGCTTTGCGAACCAGCCTCCTTGGCAACCAGGGCGGACTCGGTCTTCTCTACGGCCTTGGCGGCCTTGGCGGCCTTGAGCTGCTCGGCTGCAGCTGCATAGGCCATGGCTTCGAACGTCTCAGTCGCCTGCAGATACTCTTCGGTAGATGCCTGCATGCATTCGATATAGAAATCCATGTCGGGCACAACGCCCCGATCGGCTACCACGCCAAGATTGAGGCGGTCATATATACCAGTCATACCATGACTGATTGCCATACCGTCACATACCGGCACCAGGGGAAAAACATCTCGAATGGCTGCACCAGCGAAGTAGCGCGTGGTATTCCCAGGTATGCCAGGCACATTGGTAATCACGGTGTTGATCAGTGGTAGCGTGCTGGTCACATGGGTCTTGTTCTGCACCCAGGCGCCAAGCGCCCGCATGGCTGGCGGCATCAAGTCGCCAGCCGCATTGCTCAGGTCGCAGAGTATTTCCTTGGCAATAGGAATACCCCTCGCAGTACGCGCCTGAATAACCTGAAGGCGTTCGACCGGATCGGCCACATTGGTGCCTATGGCGATGTACATCGCAGATATGAGATTCCCGCCCTCGACCTTCGAGTCCTCTGGGCGAATCGATACAGGACACATTGAAACCAGGGAGTCCTTGGCGGGCAGTTGATTGTGCTTGGCAAGATAACGACGCATCCCGCCCGCGATAACGGCCAGCAACACATCATTCAGGCTCGCGCCTTTGTGCAACTGACGCATGCGTTTGAGCTCTGGAATAACCCAGCTGTGTGCTCCATAGGAGCGGTGAGGTGAGACGGCAGTGTTGAAGATAGTCTTGGGCACCCGTCGCTGATCTGGCAAGCCTTCCTTGCGAAACAGGTTGGCAAGCTCAAGACTCTTGCGGGAAAAATCGAAACCTGCTTTCACGCTGCGGAACGTCTGACCGACCATGCGCGGCGCTGTTCGCGCCCACATTTCCAGACGCGTTGGCGCACGCTCCGCAACCTCGACCCGGTCTCGGCGGCCATATTCGTGCGCTGAAGTTTCCTCCATCAGCGCAGTACTGAGTTCAAGACTGGACTTGCCATCAACATAGGCATGATGGAAACGGATCAGAACGGCAAAACTGTTCGGCGGCACACCCTCAACGTTGTTAACGCCCTCGATGATGTATACCTCCCATGGCGCACGCTCCATGTCGACGCTGCGGGACATGGTGCGTGCGGTAAAAATGCAGAGTTGTCGCCAGTCACCGGGTTGTGGCAACCCTACGTGCCTAACGTGATACTCCAGATCGAAATTCTCATCTTCCAGCCAATAGGGATCATCCAGTTGAAAAGGGGCCTGTTCGAGGCGTCGACGGAAATAGGAAGTTGTGTTCAGGCGGTCGGAAATATACTGCAGGATTTCTTTGTGGCGCACGATGCCGTCCGGCGCGGTGCTCTGATCGCAGAGCCAGAGGCTGCCAATCATCATTGGCTGGTTAGGGCCTTCGAAGTAGTAGAAGTGCGAATCCATGGGTGTAAGTTGCTTCATTGCAGTGGTCCTCGTGCGCCAAAATGGGTGTAAAAGCATCATGAACAGATTGCATGATTGACTCTTTCAACCGGCGTTGTATTGATTCCAGTCAAACATACACGCCAATAGATGCAAGGCATATGACAAACGGCAGCTCATATAGAACAATCTAACCATGAGACATATCCAGACAATGCAATTATATGACCAAACAGTCACTTTCACTGAAAAAAATTGCCCTCTTGACGTGCCTTAGCTAGTACGGCTGGCAAAAAGACGCTCTGGCACAGTGCTTACAAGCAGGAAAAATAATTGCGGAAAAATACTTTCAGCGAGAGAAGGTTTGGAAGGGCAATAACTTACACGCACAAAAATGGTGCGCGCTGTATTTACCAGCGCGCACCATTTCACTGCAGGCCTTACTGTACAGACACCAGGTCTGCACGGCGTTTGCTCATTGCCTGGGCGGTGTCGAACCCGCACCGCCGCGCATGAGGATGACCAATAGGGTAACCGCGGTCAGTGGCATCACGTAAAAAAGCATCGCGCTTGATAGTCCTGGAATGCCGCCAGCACCACCGTCGGTAGTGACTACGTGCACGTTGTAGACAATGTAGTAGGCCATGAACAGGAGGCCTTCCCAGCGGTTGATACGCAAGCCGCTGATGAATATCGGCAGACAAGCCAGGGCAACAGCAAACATGACCAGCATGTCGAACTGCAGCACCGACTCGGAAACGGCAATGCCCACAGGCGCCAGTATCGAGGAGACACCCAATACCCCCAGCAGGTTGAAGATATTACTACCCACTACGTTACCTACAGCAATATCTCGCTGGCCGCGAATACTGGCGATCACCGAGGTGGCCACTTCAGGCAGGGAGGTTCCCGCAGCGACAATAGTTAGAGCCACAACACGTTCGGACACGCCAAGGGTGGTCGCCATAACTACTGCACCGCCTACCAGCCAACGGGCACCCAGAACCAGCATTACCAGACCACCCAGCACCAACAGAACATTAATCAGCGCAGAGCCACTGTGCGCAGCGTCAGTTACACCCAGCTCCTCGGCATCGTCTTGCCGGTTGGCGCGTCGACTGCTGATAATCAGAAATAGGGTGTAGGCGATAATCAGACCGAACAGCAGGACACCGTCGAAACGACCAAGGGAGCCGTCCAGCGCCAGCAGGATCACCAGCAGACTGGCGCCGATCATGATCGGTACATCCAGCCTGATCAGTTGTCGGGAAACCACCAGCGGTGCGATCAGAGCAGACAAACCAAGAATGAACAGCACGTTAAAGATGTTGCTGCCGAGCACGTTCCCCAGTGCTATGTCGCCCTGCCCGCCCAGCGATGCGCCAGTAGACACTGCCAGCTCAGGCGCACTGGTACCGAAGGCCACCACCGTGAGGCCGATGACCAGAGGAGAAATACGAAAACCTGCTGCCAGCCGCGAGGCACCTTTAACCAGTACTTCCGCACCCGCAACAAGCAAAACCAACCCAACAACAAATAACACCATTACCATCAAAGTCATGATTCAGCCCCTCCTCCAGGGCAATGCCAGCGGTTGCGGGCGCATCAATCTAGCACGCTGTAGCGCGGGCACCAGAGGGCGTACAAAAGATTACACCGCCGCTTGAAAATATATCTCGCTTGCTGTTATTGCGCGCCATAGACCCCATGATTCCAGGCAGACGTCACGCCAACCGTCAGGCAAGCTATGCTGACTATTCAGCCTAGCAAAGAGAGTCTTTTTTTATGACCGCAAGCAACCGAACCTTCGTAGTAGACCAGAACGATCTTGACCGGTGCGCGACCCTTGAGCCGCCGGCAGTGGGTGCTGATCAACTAGCCGATGGTGAGGCGTTGCTGGCGATTGATCACTTTGCCTTCACCGCCAACAATATTACCTATGCAGCACTGGGCAAGCGTTTCAAATACTGGGATTTCTTCCCGGCAGAAGCGCCCTGGGGCCAGATACCCGTGTGGGGGTTTGCGGACGTGGCTGCGTCCAAACACCCGGATATCAAGACTGGCACCCGCGTTTATGGCTACCTACCCATGGCCAATCAGCTAATCGTCAAGCCGGGCAAGATCAGCAAGAGCAGCTTCCTGGATACCGCAGAGCACCGACAGCACCTCGCGCTGGCCTATAATCAATACCTGTTCACCGATGCCGACCCTGCCTATCGAGTCGAACATGAGGCATTGCAGATGCTCCTGCGGCCGCTGCTACTCACCTCTTTTCTCCTGGATGATTTTCTTGCGAGCCAGGACTTTTTCGCAGCAGACCAGGTCATTCTGACCAGCGCCTCAAGCAAGACCGCGCTTGGCCTGGCATTCATGCTATCCCACCAGCGTCAGACCCGCGGTAAGCCGCTGACAATCACAGCGCTGACCTCGACTGGCAATGTGTCTTTCGTCGAAAGCCTGGGCTACTACGACAGGGTCGTCAGCTATGACGCGATTGATACGCTGGATTCTAGCCAGGGTACCGTATCGGTCGATTTTGCCGGCAATGGTGAGGTGTTGACTGCACTGCACAAACACTTTGCTGACAAGATGCTGTTCAGTTCCCTGGTGGGCGCAGCACACTGGGACCAGCGCGGCGGCGAGAAGAACCTGCCCGGCGCAGAGCCAGAAGTGTTCTTCGCCCCTGGCTACTGGGAGACCCGCGGCAAGGAGCTGGGCAACGCGGTATTGATGCGGCGCTTTGCGGAACTCTGGGCGCCTTTGGTGAAATCGGTCGAGAGCTGGATGAAGGTCACCACTGTCGAAGGCCAGGAAGCTATTCGCCAAGCCTACCTCGATACCTTGCAGGGCAAAGTAGAACCCGATCAAGGTCTCATCCTCAAACCCTGAACCAGCTGGAACAGGCCCGCTAAGGCGGGCTTGTTATAACCGGTATCAGAAATATCTTGATGACGTAGCGGTTTCTCTAAGATCCCTTCATGCCCGCATATGCGGGAAACCGTTTTGACCTTCCCTCCCCTATCTATTGCGCCACTTTTTGCGCACTTCCAGCCCTCTAATACGCACATTCTCAGCCCGGAATTCGCGCCTGTTTCGTTTTGCAGACCACCTCACATTTTTCCCATATCCAATCTGTAATAATGCGCCCGCTCTATATACCAAGTACAAGGAACATCGGATGTTCGCCCCCGCCAATACGGCTGCCTTTATGCTGGATATTCCCGGCATGGACATGCCCGGCATTGCCCATGACTTCAAGGTGCTGTCCTTCACCGGCTCCGAAGCCATCAGTCGGCCCTATCGCTTCCAGCTGGAACTGGTCAGCGAATGTCCTGATCTGGATATCGAAGCCCTATTGCAGCAACCTGCCTTCTTCACTTTCGCTGGTCAGGGCAAGGGAATTCATGGATTGATTCACCGCGTCGCCCAGGGTGATGCGGGCAAGCGGCTGACGCGTTACCACATCGACCTGGTGCCGCACCTGTTTTATCTGGGCCACCGCACCAACCAGCGCATCTTTCAGCACCTGACCGTACCCGAAATCATCGCCCGCGTGCTCAACGACCACGGCATCCAATCCGATGCTTTTCGCTTTCAACTCAACAGCGAGTATCTGCAGCGGATCTATTGCACCCAATACGATGAAACGGATCTGCACTTCATCCAGCGGCTGTGTGAAGAAGAAGGCATTCACTACCACTTCGAACACAGCACCGATAACCATCTACTGGTGTTCGGCGACGACCAGACCAGTTTCCCGAAGCTCGACAGATCCACGGCTTACATCCAGGACAGCGGTCTGGTCGCCGACGAGCCAGTGATCAAGCGTTTCGCCATGCGCATTGAAACTCGTCCCAGTCGTGTCACGCGCCGGGACTACGATTTCGAGAAGCCGCATCTGTTGATGGAAGCTGCGCACAAGACTCAACAACCCGCAGAAAATGACGAATCACCCGTGCCACTTCCAGATCTGGAAGACTATGACTACCCAGGCCGCTTTACCGATCGCACACGCGGTAAACAACTGGCCAAACGCAGCCTGGAGCGCCACCGGGCGGACTACCGGCTGGCCGAGGGCAAGAGCGACGTACCCAATCTGATTACCGGCCACTTTCTGACCCTGTCAGAGCATCCGCGAACTGAATGGAACGACTTGTGGCTGGTAGTCAGCATCCAGCACGAAGGCAAACAACCACAGGTACTGGAAGAGTCAGTCACTAGCGACGTGAAAGAAAGTGACGGCTTCACTCAGGGCTACCGAAACCAATTCACCGTTGCACCCTGGGAGGTTCACTACCGTCCGC